>CAZAZO010000015.1:0-12826 GCA_964489675.1 Candidatus Woesearchaeota archaeon
ATGGTGGAAATTGTTGGTATGATTCTGGTGGATGGTGTAATACTAAATGGTGCGAAGAAATAACCACAGAGGAAAATTGTACTTATGCTCAACAGAATTTAATGATGCCTTGTGCCTGGAATCTTACAGGCTCTAATGGATGTGAGGAAATGGGGGGAAGCGGCGGTTTTGGATTTTTCGATGATACAGATTCATGCTTTTCTGCTGGTGGTTGGTATAATTCCACTGGAGACTGCGTAATGCCTACTGGTGGATTTGGCGGAGGCGGAGGCGGCTTTATGTTTGCTGGCGACGCCAAATGTTGGTTTGCTGATAATCAGCCACTTGTCTGTGGGAATATAACAGGATGTGCTTATTGTGTTTCTGGAAGTGGAATTAATGGAGTTGAAAATACATCTTCTGCAAATATTTGCGCTAGAAAACAAATTGGATATTGTGAAGGCCATGACGTTAATGATATGGGGGATTATGACAATGCAAATAATAGCTTAAGTTTGGCTTGTTCTGATATTGGAGTAAAGGCTGCTTGTAAATATGGTCCACTACCTAACTGTAAATGGACAAATAGTTCTATTGAGGTTGGATCATACTGTGAAGTTGGTAGTGAAACAAAGTCTGCTCCAAGCGTGGGAGGCCAAACTGTGATGTATTGCGAAGACCCAGTAGCAAAGAACAACTATACAGTATGTCAAATGCTAGTTGAAGAATTTATGATGCCATGTGAGTGGCAAAATTCAACATATCCTATAACCAATTGTACCTTTAACCCAGATGCTGTTTTCGGAGATGACGGGGAAAAGGACTTTGAGATTATCAATAGTCAATTTGCCTGTACTTCTGCTGGCGGAACCTGGAATACAGAATTTTATGTAGATGGGGCAATCCTTAAACAAGATTCATGGTGTGAGATGACTGGAATGTTCGATGTAGATCAAGGACAAGGACAGGGCAATAAGTTTAATTGTGACAGTTCTTGTTGGGCTTGTGAATTTCAAAGTAATGGTACGGCATGGGGTGACATTGCTTCAGCAGAGACAGCTTGTGAGTCTTCAGCCGCTGTCGGTGGGCAACAAGGAGGATGTGTTTGGATTAATGACAGCAACGCTTTCAATGAGTTAGGCTTTTGTGACTTCCCTTCTCAAATGGAAGACGGTGGAGCAAAGGATTGTAGCTTAGAATGTGGAGGTTGTAACTTTATGGGGGATCCTCAGGCGGCCTGTGAAGCAAGTATGGCTAACGATGGCGTAGGTTGTAAGTGGGTAAGTGAAGGAAGTGAAAACTATTGTGTTGATAAAACGAAAAAGACATGTTCTTCAGATTGTTTTTCTTGTTTTACTACTGATTCTTGTCAAAATAGTTCTCTTGAGTGTTTCTGGGATTATGACTCTAGCCTTTGTAGCCCTGTTGGTTTCACGGGGGAAGTTTGCTTTGATGGAATAGATAATGATGCAGATAACTTAGTGGATTGCGGAGATCCAGACTGTGGATTTGATAATTTTTGCGGAGGAAATGTTTTTGGAGGAGATTGTTTTGCTCAAGATACCGAATTAGCTTGTAATTCTACAGGGGCGTTTGAGATTGATGGTGTGATGGCTAATTGTACATGGATGAATGATACCTGGAATCCTTCTGGATGGTGCGATATGCCAGGAGCTAACTGTTGGAAGTTTGATGGCGATTTAGTAACTTGTGGTGCAACCTCTGGTTGTACTAATGACAGTTCCATTATGGGAGATGATGCTTGGTGCGAGATGAATTGGACAAAGATGGAAACTGCTAACTGTTGGGAATATGGGGCCAATGAAACCTATTGCGGAGCTGCTCCGGGTGACTGTACATGGAAGAATGATACATGGTGTGAGAATAACCCGACTGATCAATGGTGTATTGACAACCCTAGCGCCGGCTGGTGTGACTATAGCCCCTTTGCGGCCTGTATGGATTTAAACTCAAGTTCTTGTTCGGCAAATTCAAACTGTACTTGGCAAGAAGATAATTATTCTATGCAGGGAGGCTGGTGTGATGTGGCTTGTTTTAATTGGGAATTAGATGAGGCTGGCTGTGGCACGGCTGCCGGCGGAAGTGGACTTTGTGAGTGGAGAAATATGAGCGATACTTGTCAGCCATCAACCTTTATGATGATGGGCTCTCCAGGCCAAGGCGGAAAGACAGGGTGTTGGCAATATGATGGTAATCAAACAGCTTGTTTAGAAAATGATGTACTCTGTGTTTATAATAACGATACGTACGCAAATAATAATGTTACCCCTAGTCAGCCTAGTGGCTGGTGTATGGACAAAGCAGAGCATCAGCATTTTGGAGAGATTGAGGGTGATGTAATTGATTTGGCTATGGATTATGATAATATTATGATGATGCCTGAATCTGGAGTTAGTGACGAAGTGGATATTGTTGGGATAGGCATGAGAGTAACTGACGAAGGATTTAATTTTGGAGCAGGCGTTATCAATATTAGTGATGCTGCAATGTGTAACGGTTATGCTGTTGGAAACATGGAAAACCCATTCGCACCAAAAGTTCAAGGGTCAGGAAGTAGTACAACTAACTTTTATTGGTACCTAGATACAAATGGAAATGAAAGTGATGGCTGCGCAGCAGTTCCTCAATCGGGTGCCAGCTTAACAGGATACGATTTTTTGATTAAATATACATCAAGGAATACGAGCTCTGGGATAACAGAAACTAAGCAATTAATGAGATGTTCAAGTGGATCATGGTCTCCCACAAATGCTCAAGTTACAACAAGTAAGAAATTAAGTTGTGGAGAGATTGGAGGGGTAATGGTAGCTATCTCGTCCCAAGATCTTGATGGATTTGCAGAATATGACTCAACGGCTGTTATGAAAATCTTTATGTCAAGTGCCAATGATACAGACTCAAGAACTAATCCTTCAGACAGCGTGGGTCCAGGATATTATACTCCAGGTTCAATTGATTTTGATTTTGTAGACTGTTCAGATCCAGATATGGCCAAAGATGCTAAGTGTAAAAATTTCCAAAAGTTCGGGTTTAATGTTTATGAGGAGTGTAAGAATGGAATTGATGATGATGAAAATGGTCTTGTAGACTGTGATGATCCATTTTGTGCTTATATCCCTGACTGTGCAGGAAGCTCAGCATTCGACTTTAGTGCTAATTCAAGTGATATAACAGCACCAGTGGTAATGTTTAGCGATGTTGAGAAGCTATACGATGCTGCGTTTATCAAAGTAGACACTAGCGAGCCATCAAACCTAACATTAAGCTTCTATGGAAATGACTCAACTTGTAAAGGAACGATAAATACAACATTGACGGACACGGGAAGCGGGTTCCAAGCTAACGCAAATTTCAAACCATTTCATTCAATTGATTTAATGGAGGATACTCTTGGATACGCTCTAATAAATAATACAGCTTATTATTACAAGATAACAGTTTGCGATCCTTCAAATAACTGTGCTGTTAGTAAGTGTTTAAACTTTACAACAAAAACAACAGCAGAAGATAAAACATTCATATTCAAAGTAGAGTTGCCAGATGGATACACAGTAGACATTCCTGTATTAAATAAGACAGGCTATAACTTTACTGAGCAGTTTGGAGACAATTGGTATGATGTCGGTATTAAAACAAATACATCAGTTACAAAGAATATGAATATGACTATTCATTGTGGGGATATGGCTATAGGATTCTTTGGAATGAATGTGCTCAGCCCAACAAAGCTTGATTTGACAAATGCATTCGTATGTGATACAGTAAACAATTTAATGGGAATGAATTCTAGCTTAAAGAAATGGAATAAGCTAGTAAGCGATTTGCATCTTGGCGGCGCTGCAGACTATATTGAGATTACAATTCCAGTAGCTTACAGCGCAAGCAATACATTTAACTGGACGGATGACTCCGGTGCAAATGGTCAGGATGTAGATGATTTCGTTGAATGTAGAGACGGTGGTAATTCAAATACAATTTGTAAAGTTCCAGTATCCATGGGCTTCTCAGCTTATACAGTAACTACCCCAGCAGCATCAAGCAATAATAACAATAATAATCCCGGAAGCAATTCTCCAGGAGGCGGAGGCGGAGGTGCAGCAGCAACTACAAATGAGACATCAAACGAAACAGTAAGTGAGAATAGCGATGACTCAGGTATGGATTCAAGCTCAGATGATACAGGCGATGATACAGCTTCAGGCTCAGGAGAATTGATAAAAGAAAAAACCTCAGCGCTTTACGATAGTATTAAAAATTTCGCATCTGAAAACAAGGCTGTAGCAATAAGTGTAATCATTATTCTGGTGGCATTGGTTGTAGGACTCGTTGGTTGGACTACTTACAAAAAGAGAAAGTAAAATTATTTTATATCGGTTTATCCAAATATGCAACTTCTTCGCTGCTAAGCTTTAATTGATCTCTAATTGTTTGATTTTGAAGTATTACTTTTATCAACATAAAATCTTTCATCGCTTGCTTGGTAGATATGTGACATTCTTTCGCATACTTTTGACAAATTGTTTTCTTCTTCGCTGCACGCTGATTTTGAAGCCAAATCTTTAGAATCCTCGTCGGCTTTTTATAGTTTGTCCACCCAGTTCTGTTAAATTTCTTCACACCCCCAATTCCAGCCCCTAAAAGGAAATATTCATAAGTCATAAATCTCCAGTGCTGCTGTCTATAAATTCTTCCACGAAAAACGTCAGCTCTGCTTAATGCCTCATATGCTTTTGCTAATTCTTCTCCCTTATACTCTAGTGGAATATTTTCTTCCATCCACAAAAAGACCTCGTCAATTGGCATATTTACCTCTTCAAAAATATTAATCATTTTATTGTCAATTTTAGATGTCTTGAAAATATATTGCAGGGCTGAAAAGATAGATTCTTCTTTGTTTCGCTCCCCGACCTCCTTTATCAGTTCTGGAGTATCCATTCGGCTAAGCAGCTGCAAGTCATTTAAGGCAGCTCTAATGTCTCCCTTCGCTTTTATGGATATAGAAGTTAAAACTTCAGTATTTACATGGCAGTTTTCTTTGTCACAAATTCCCTTTAGTAAATCTAGAATAGATCTATAATCAACTTCTTTTAACGCTACCATTTCCCCCTTTTTCCGAAGTAGGCTAAATTTTTTGTCCCAGATATCATTTGCAGTAATTATTATTGGAAAAGATGTTTTTTCTACAAGGCTTAATAACTCAGCTAATCCTCCCCTGTCTCTTCTAGCACTTATCCCATCCACTTCATCAACAAGAATGATCTTCTTCTCTTTAAACAAACTTTTTTGCTCTGTTGCAGGACCAATTACAGAATGTATTTTAGCCTTATCTCTAAAGTCACTAGCATTCATTTCTAAAATTTCTGCATCTTCTTCATTCGCGATTGCGTAAGCTAAAGATGTTTTCCCAACCCCAGGTGCTCCATGCAGTACCAGTGCTTTTTTCTTGGGGAAATTTTTCAGAAATGCTTTTACTTTTTCAATCGCAAGGTTTTGTCCTCTAACTTCAGAAAAACTCTGTGCTCTATATTTTTCACTCCAAGGAATGTTCTTTTGATCTAGCATTTATAATCCATAAGCTACATTTAATTCAAAACTGAAATCTCTTGCCTTTCTAACATACTTAGGATTCCTCCCCCTTTGCCCCCTTAATCCTCTTTGATAAAAGCTTGCTGAGATGTAGTTAAGTGCCCATTCGACTGTTTTGATTCCTGGATCAACAGAAAAACTTCCATCTTTAAATTTCTGTAATCTTTTAATAGTTTCTTGTCTAACAGTCTCAAAGCTTCTTTCTGGCTCAAAGCAGTTATCTATTCCACTTTCACTCATATTCAAACCCCTCCGCTCATTCTAGATCCTTGTCCCGCCAATACAAACCCCGCCAATAATGCCTCTAACTGTATAAATTCATCGCTCCCCTCCACCAGCCGAAATTCAACCTCCCCAGTTTTCTCAGTCAAAGTCACCTTTAAGTCATTATCTATTTCTAAATTCCAAATCTCTTTTTGTATGGCTTTTATAATATCAGTCCCAGAAATAGATTCTTTTAGCATTATGTCCAAGAGCTTTTCTCTAGAGTTTGCAAAGTCGCCACTCAAAGCATAGTCTAATACTACCTTGATATCACTAGGCTTAGCTTTTGATATAATCGTATTTACAAGGTCAGGGGTGATATTGGGCGAAATAGAAGCCGTTGCCTGCAGTAAGTTAATCATCCGACGACAATCTCCCTCGCTAGACTCATATAGCGCATCAAATGCTTCTGCTGTAATTGAAAGACCTTCTCTGTCCGCAATTATATCAATTCTTCTTTTGATGTCTTTTTTCTCCAGCAACTGAAATCTAAAAATTACACATCTGGACTGAATTGGGTCTAATATCTTAGATGAATAATTACAAGATAAAACAAACCTACAAGTGGAAGTATAATTCTCCATAGTACGCCTTAGTGCTTGTTGGGCTTCCTTTGTTAATGCATCAGCTTCATCTAGAAAAATAACTTTAAATGGAACGTCGCCTAGTGCTTTTGTTCTTGCAAAGTCCTTTACCTTTTGTCTAACAACGTCAATCCCTCTCTCATCCGATGCATTAAGTTCCAAATAATTCTCTCTCCAGCTTTCACCAAATAATTCCCTAACAACAATTAATGCCAAAGTAGATTTTCCCGTTCCAGCAGGGCCTGCAAACAACAAATGAGGGATATTGTTCGAGGAAACAAGGGACTTTACCCTCTTAATTATTTCTTCTTGGCCAACCATATCTTCAAATTTTCGGGGCCTAAATTTCTCCGTCCACACCTCACTTTCATAATGACCTGTCATAATTATTTTGCGCATTTTTTGTTTATAAGGATTTGTGTGATTGAGTATTTGTTTGAAATAGTCGCTTCATCGCAATAATGTTTAAATAGGGTTTTTCTGATATAATTACATGATATTAAAGTTGGACAGACCCAAGTTGCTCTCAGACGCTGTGGGAATAATTTCTGAGTTGGTAAGCGAGGTGAGAATTAAGCTAAAGGAGGATGGAATGAGCATAGTTGCAGTAGACCCAGCGAATGTTGCTTTGGTTGTTTTTAGGCTCCCAAGAGAAAGTTTCTCTGAGTACGAAGCTGGAAATGAAACATGGGGAGTTAATCTAGAAGATTTTAAGAAAATTTTGAAAAGAGCGACTAGTTCTTCTAGTCTAGTTTTTGAGCAAGATGACAATAGACTAAGTATTACAATATTTGATAAAGTTAAAAGAAATTTTGTTTTGTCACTAGTAGAAGTTACTGGAGAAGACAAAGACGAGCCAAATTTAGAATTTTCTTGCAAGGTTGAGTTAGACAGCGACGCTTTCTCTCAGTCAATAGAGGATTCTGCAGTTGTTTCAGATTCATGCTCGTTTTTAACAGGAGAAAGTTTTTTTACAGTTGAGGCAATGGGTAGTCTAAATTCATTTAGAGCAGAATTCTCAGGCGAAGAAGTGTCCATTAGGGGACTAGGCAAGTCAAAGTATTCCTTAGAATATTTAATGAAATTTATCAAAGCTGCTAAAATTTCTAGTAGGGTAAATTTGAGTTACAGCGACGACTATCCACTAAGAATTGATTTTCCCGGAGAAAAAATGGGAATAGGCTTTGTCCTAGCTCCAAGAGTTGAGAATAACTAATTCTCATTAATTACCCCACCCAATAATTTTATAAAGCATACCCACTATACCCATATAAGAATATGGACTTACAAGAAATAAGAGAACATCTTGACAGAATTGACAAGACAATTGTTTTTATGTTGGCTGAGCGAATGAGCCTGATACCAAAAGTTGCTGAATACAAAAAGACTAACGGCGTTGAAAGATTCCAGCCAGAAAGAGAAAAAGAAATTATGCAATCAAAAAGGGCTCTAGCCGAAGAGTTAAATCTTAATCCAGACCTAGTAGAGGACTTATTCAAAAGAATTATTCTTGACGCCCATAGAATCGAAGAAAAGATCATCGGTGAGTGAGTTGTTTGTTGTTCTGATTTGCTTTCTAGTTTTAATTTTTGTTCAAACTTCATTTATATCCTCTTAATAGATGGGGAAGAAAATGGGTTCATATATTGATAAATTTTTCAAAAAGTAAGAATTGTCAGTAATCTTTTAAACCTATTATTCTTAAATGTTGTATGATGAAAAGAGGATACTTGTTAGCATTATTTGTGTTCGCTATTAGTTTTACATTAGCTACTCCTCAAATTACAATGGAAGCTTCACATAGTTTTGGAGAAACTGTTTTGGGTGTTGTTGAGATGGGAGAGGGAACAGAGCTACTCTCAGATGATTTAAATTTTGTCTTTAAAAAAGGCAGAAGAAGTGCTTCTCTAACATATGATGTTTTAGCGTATGAGAACAATTATTATTTCTACATTTACCCTTCAACCCTAGGGGGATATTCACTGAGTATCAACGGTATTTTATATAAAGAGGGCAACTCTACCCAAGCTATCGATTTACAAAAAAACTTTTCTGTTGTCAGCGGTGGTTCAAACATTCTTTCAGTAAAGCCAGGATTTATTTACACAACAGACAAAGAAAATTTAACAATTACAAACAAGGGCAATTCCACTCTTGACGTCAATAGTCCCGCAGGAGATTTCTCATTAGCCTCATTAGAATCAAGAACGGTTTTAGTAGATCCAGTATACGAAATCTCATTCTTTGAGGTTAATTCATATAAATCATTTAAAATTCCTGTTGTATATTATGGAGGAAGCAGCGTTAAAAATAATACAGATACAGCAGGAGACTCTGATTCAGGCTCAGGAGATAGGCTAATTTTGAAAAAAGAAATTTCCACTACTCCAAAAAATATTAGCATAGTTTTTAATTCTCTTGATAGCATAACAAAAACAATTACTATAGAAAATACAGGAGATATCGATATTGATGGCATCTACGTTGAGTCCGATTATAACTTTAGTATGAATAATTTTAGCCTAGGGGCAGGAGAAAGCAAAGATTTTGAAATTGAATTTTTTATGAATGATTCTAACAGTGAAATAATTGCGGGATTTGGTGCAACAGAAATAAAAATCCCAGTAAAAATTAGCTTTAATGAGTCCGTCATAGACGCAGACGAGACTTGTGCAGATATGGGCGGCGAGTTCTGCCTAAGGAGCCTGAATCTAACTTGCGAAGGAGAAAGCAGGTATGCTAGTGATACTCTTGAAAATGGTGCCAATTGTTGCTTGGGGCGATGTGTAAAAATTAAGGACAGCAGCGGCAGCGGTGGGGCTGGAAAAGTTATTGGTGTTTTAATTTTTCTCTGTTTAGTTGCAGGAGGATTCTTTCTTTATAAAAAATACAAAGCTGTAGGAAAAGTGGGATCAAATAAAAGAATAAGAGAAGAAAATAAAGCCAAGGAGGCAAATAGAAACAATGGGGTTAATAATTAAGAGTAATATAAAAAAAGAAACAGAACTTTCAGTCAGCGAGGAGTTCTTAGAAGAGTTCGAAAAAAAGACACAAGAAATCTTGCGAAAGGCAGAAGAAAGAGCCAAGGGAAACTTCAGGAGAACATTGTTTGCCAGGGATTTGTAACTGAACTCAGGGAGTAAATTTTAGGAGAAAGTCTTATATATTAAATACTTTTGTAGATTGTATGAGAGTTAATTTTGGCGGAGTCAGGGAAAAGGTTGTTACAAGAGATGAATTCCCACTAGATAAAGCTCAAAAGACTCTAGATGGTGAGACAATTGCAGTTCTAGGGTATGGATCTCAGGGGCCTGGGCAAGCATTGAATCTTAGAGATAATGGATTTAATGTTATCATTGGTCAAAGAGAAGAATCCAAAACATAGCAAAAGGCTGTTAATGATGGATGGGTTCCAGGAGAATCTTTATTCCCACTTAGAGAGGCCGCAGAAAGAGGGACAATAATTTCTTATCTTTTATCTGACGCAGCTCAACCAGAGGTTTGGCCCAAAATTAAAAGTGCTGTTGATGGCAAGACTCTTTATATTTCGCATGGTTTTCCGGTTCATTTCAGTGAGCATACAAACATAGTCCCTTCCAGTGACACAGATGTTGTTATGGTTGCCCCCAAGGGTGCGGGGCTTAGTGTTAGAAGAAACTTTTTAGATGGATCAGGGATTAATTCTAGCTTTGCCGTTCATCAAGACGCTTCTGGAAAAGCATTAAGGAGATGCCTTGCAATGGGAATTGGTATAGGTTCTGGATATTTATTTGAAACAACTCCAGAAAGAGAAGTTGTTAGTGATCATGTTGGAGAAAGGGGCGTTTTACTAGGCGAACCAGTTGCTCTTGCCGAAGTTGCCTATGAGAACTTAAGACTCTTGGGAATGTCTCCAGAAGAGGCATTTGTGAATTCTTCAGAGCAATTAACTCAAGTTATTCTTCCAGCAATAGGAAAGAGCGGCGCAGAGGGTATCTATAGGCAGGCAAAGAGGACCGGAAGACTAGAAGAGGTTTTAGCTTATCAAACAAGAGTGAGAGAAGCGACAGTTAGAACAATGAGAGCCCTGTATGAATCTTGTCGGTCTGGGGAGGAAGCGCGAATTTCATTGGAGGCAAATATAAAGCCAGGGTATAGGGATGGACTCGATTCAGAACTTGCAGAAATTGAGGGTTCTGAGATGTGGGGAATGGGGAGGCTGGTGCGATCTATAGCGGGATTGACCTCAGGAAACAGAAATTATGGAATGAAAATTACAAATTTTGCACTAGCCGGCGCTGTTTTGGGCGCAATGGAAACACAGTATCAAACATTAATTAATAATGGCCATAGCCCAAGCGAGGGCGGAAATGAAACGGTGGAAGAGGCTACAGAGAGCCTGAACCAGTTCTATCAAGCACACGGCGCAGCTCGTTTATTGGCTGTATGTAGCACAACCGCCCAAAGGGGTGCGTTAGATTGGAGACCAAGATTCAAATCAGCAATAGCTCCAGTTTTTGAAGCGGGAGAAGATACATATGGTGGCTCAACAGATATACCAATGAATTACTCTGTAACAAAACCGAACATGTGGGATGTTATGGAAACTGTTAGAAGTCTTCGACCAGGTCAGTAATTTTATTTTCTAAAACTTTTTATACCTCCCCTCATTTAATTAATCATGGAACTACCAAGTCCTGAGGTGATTAGTGAATACAAGCCAGTCTTTGATGAGAAAGGAAATCTTAAGTTACAAAAAAAAGAAAATATTAAAAGAGGCAGCAAAAGCAGATCTAGCGGTACACAATTTGAAGCCCGTGTCAGAAAAGACTTAGAAGAAAAAAAATTCATAGTTGATAAATGGACAAATAATGTTGATTTAGATATAGGCAAAGTTGTTCCAGCAAAGCGAAAGTTTAATCCATACAACAAAGTTATGATGATTGGAGCTGGCTTTCCAGATTTTATAGCAATACAAAGTCGAGGAGAGTTATTCAAAGTAATCGGAGTAGAGGTTAAGCAAAATGGTAAGCTCTCCAAAATTGAAAAAGAAAAATGCAAGTGGTAGTTAGATAACGGTGTTTTCAGTGAAGTTTGGGTGGCAAGTAAAGGCAAAGAGGGGCGAAGAGTAAAGGTTATATATGAAGATTTCCTTGAAAAATACAAGAGGTGAAAATGGTACATAGCAACGGATTACATCACATGAGCAAAAGAAAGAGGGTAAAAAAATTACTTCAAGATTACCCACATCCTAAGTTCTGGGTTAGGCTTTTAGACAGGGTTTTGGTAATAGTTGCAATAATTGGACCCTTAGCAATGCTCCCTCAGCTTTGGAATATATTTGTTTTGAAAACGGCCGGAGGAATTGCTGTTATGTCATTTCTAATATGGGCAATAATGGATATTCCCTGGATACTTTATGGAATGGTGCACAAGGAGCGACCAATACTAATAGCCTATTTCTTATGGTTCACAATGAATCTAGCAGTAGCAATTGGGGCCATAATGTACGGGTAAGTTATACAAGGTTTATATCGGATGAAATATTAAATAGTTTTTAGCCCTTATTGTTGCATGAAAAAAGGAGCTGTTTTCTTATTCTTATTTATCCTATTGGTATCAGCGTCCACAGCATGCAATGATGAACAAATAGATATTAACGAGGCTTCACTGGGGGGGTTAGATGAATTAACGGGAATAGGCCCAGCAAAAGCACAGTCAATAATAGACGCAAGGCCATTTTCCAAAATTGATGATCTAATTCATGTCTCAGGCATAGGAGAAGTGACCTTGCAAAACATTAAGGATCAGGGATTAGCCTGTGTCGCAGACAATGATAATGATGGCGATGAAGAAGATGCAGATGAGAAAGTCGGGGACGATAATGAAGAAAATACCAAAGATGGTGAATCCTCAAAGAATCAAGGCGACAAGAAGAAAAGCAGTGAGCATCTCAAAGAAAATAAAAAAATTCAAGAAGCAGGAGGCATTGTTATAATGGAGTTTAATAATTCTCCCAAAACAGTTATAAACCTAAAATCTTCTAAAGATGTAGAGCAGATTAAAGAGACTGTATATGAGTCAAAAAACGAGCGTATAAAAAAATATTCGGGCTATGCCTTCTCGTTTCTATTGATTCTAATTATAGCCTATTTGCTTTTTAGCTGAAATGGTACCCAAAGGGCACGAGAACCCTTTCAAAACATATTCTCTAAAATATTGAAATGGTAAAGGCAATTATTGTTGTTGAGATGATGGGAAAGCCGGCTGACTATTTGAAAAAGTCGCTAGAAGTTCACGTAGATAAATTGAATCATAAAAAGGGCGTCAAAGTCCACAGAGCA
Source organism: Candidatus Woesearchaeota archaeon (assembly GCA_964489675.1). Lineage (GTDB taxonomy): Archaea > Nanobdellota > Nanobdellia > Pacearchaeales > GW2011-AR1 > JAGVXH01. The sequence goes on from CAZAZO010000015.1 coordinate 12,758, forward strand.
GAAGTTAATGATGCTCGAGAGCTTGAGAATTCTCCAGGTTTTTTTAGCTGTTTTGCAGAGGTAGAATTT
>CAZAZO010000016.1:0-12751 GCA_964489675.1 Candidatus Woesearchaeota archaeon
GAGACAATGTGGCTCATTTTCTAAAGCAATACTCTCCCCATGGATTTTGGATAACTCCAGATTTCTCATCAAGAGACCATGATAAAGGCAACAAGCCGATAGATCAGATCATGGAATCAATAGAGTCAGACACAGGAAGAAAGCTAAATAGATTCTCTTCAGATGGGGCCGCAATGGGGTTTCTTGCAAAAGGTGGCCTTATAGGAGAGGCAATCCCTAATGTAGAAATAGCAGATGAGATAAGCTGTCTATCAGATATTGAGGTCTCAGACGAGGAACTAGAAACGATTTTAAATAACTCGAGAGCATGGAGGGTAAGGCTGGCAAATTGACATAGTTCTTTAAAGCCAAAATTCATTAAAAGATCATGAAAACATTCATAAAAAATAGGGATGGTGAAAATATATCTGTCTTGATAGAAGAGTCAAGTGAAAGAAGGGGTCTTGTTTTTCTAATGCACGGTATGGGATACAACAAAGAAGAAGTATTGCTAAGGAAGTTATCCAATTTTTTTCATTCCAATGGATTTTCCGTTATCAGCTTTGACACAACTAGCACATTTGGTGAAAGTGATGGTGAATTTGAAAATGCAACAACAACCAAATACTATGAGGACCTAGAAGACATAGTCGATTGGGCAAAAACTCAATTATTTTATCAAGAGCCATTCAGTCTTGTCGGACACAGCCTTGGTGGACTCTGCACAATAAACTACGCAACTAACAATCCAGAAAAAGTAAAAACAATAATTCCAATATCAACAGTAGTCTCAGGCGAATTAACAATGCAAACATACTCCAAAGAAATTCTAGATTTCTGGAAAGAAAATGGGATTTTGGAATGGCAAGATGATGGCAAAACAAAGAGAATGAAATGGGACTGTATGGAGGACGGATTAAAATACGACATCTTAAAACAAGCAGAAAAAATAGCTTGCCCAACTCTTTTAATTTCAGCGGAAAATGACCAGGTAATTCCATGCGAACAGCAAAAAATACTATACGATAAGCTAATATGCAAAAAGGGATTAAGGATAATTCCAGAAGCTAAGCATCTCCTAAGAGAAGAAAGCGATCAGGAAATCGCGGTAGAAACAATTGGGGAATGGCTAGAGGAGCTGGGCATCTAAAGCTTTATATACCCTCATTCTCCCTCATTATTATAACAAACACGAAACATTGTGGTTGAGTCTTGAAGACACTGTCTTTTGAAGACTCCTTCGAGATTCAAGATTTAATTCTTGACAAAACAAAGTAAGTATTAGTTACAAAGAACAAAATGGAAAAGTAGCACGAAAAATGCTTCAATACCGTTTTTACAGGAGAACAAAATGGAAAAGTTCAAAAATATGGGTTTGTCTTCTGACATCCTAAAAGCAATAGAAAGTAAAAAGATCAGCATACCAACCGAAATACAAGAAAAAACAATTCCTCTAGCCTTAGCTGGAAACGATATAGTTGGCGGAAGTGCTACGGGTTCGGGAAAAACTTTGGCATTCTCAGCGCCAATTATTCAAAATCTAGAGCCAGGAAAATTTCCAAAAGCCCTAATTATGACTCCAACAAGGGAGCTGGCAGAACAAGTAGCAGACTCATTCAAAGAGTTCTCAGGAAATAAAAAACTAAGGACAGTAAAAATTTATGGAGGAGTAAGTATAAATCCTCAAATAGAAAAGTTAGAAAGCTGCGATGTAGTTGTAGGGACCCCAGGAAGAATACTAGATCATTTAAACAGAGGAACTATTAACCTTCGAGAAATAGAATTCTTAGTTTTAGATGAGGCCGACAGAATGTTTGACATGGGATTCCACTTCGATGTTGAAAAAATAATAAAACACTGTCCAGAAAAAAGACAAACGCTTCTTTTTTCAGCAACAATAACTTCAGAAATCGGCCACCTAATAGACAAATACACAGTCTCTCCAAAAAGAGTCTCAGTAAAAAGTTATATTGACGCTTCACAGCTAAAGCAAGTTTTTTATGACGTGGACAACAGACAAAAATTTTCGCTTCTGGTCCACTTACTTAGAAACGAGAGCCAAAAATTAGTGATGGTTTTTTGTAATACAAGAATGATAGTAGACTTCATTGAAAAAAATCTTAGGAAGTGTGGCATTCAAGCAAGAGCAATCCACGGAGGGCTTAGCCAAAATCAAAGGACAAAAGTTTTAGGAGATTTCAACGATCAAAGCGTAGACGTTTTAGTGTGTACAGACGTAGCAGCAAGGGGCCTTGATATCAAAGGAGTTAGCCATGTTTACAATTATGATATTCCACCAATTAGCGAAGACTATGTTCACAGAATTGGCAGAACCGCTAGAGCCGGAGATGATGGAATTGCAATAAGTATACTTTCCGACAGAGACTATGATAATTTTAGAAGAGTGCAAATGAATGAAAACCTAAAAATAGAAAGATTAGAAGCCCCAAAATTTGAAGAGATCAGAGTAGAGATAATCCGTAGGGGCGGCGGTAGGGATGGCAGAGGCAGCAGGGCTTCAGGCGGCAGAGGTCGAGGAAGAGAAAACTCAAGAGGAAGGTCTGGTGGACGAAGTGGCGGCAGCTTCAGCAGAGGACGATCAAGTGACAGGCGAGGTGGAAGCTTTAGTCGCGGAAGGTCAAATGACTCTAGAGACAGTAGATAGCCCACAAACAACTCTAAAAAATATCAAAAAAGAAAAAAGAAAAGGATAAAAAATTAAATCCTTAAAAAATTAAGCATTTTCTACTGAGTCAGCAACTGCCTTACCGGCTCTAATACCCCTGGAAAATTTATTAAGCGAATCATCAGATTTTAACTCCGCCTTTCTATTAAGCGTCCAATTCTTAAGCTTCCCAAGAATTAGGATATGCAACAAGCCGTATGAAAGGAATGGAACCAATATTCCTAAAATAACCGCCAAAATTCCAATACTAGAAACTAGTGCAAATCCAACTGACCCAAATATCATCACAAGCTTAAAATTTGCCGCAATAACCGCCATACCAATTCCAACGAACCAAGCAATCTGCTTACTTGAGAAAGTACCAAATGCCTCCATTATATCGGCAAACATTATAGCCAATATAAGAAATATAATCACCGTTACTATTAATGATCCAGATGGACTCGTATTGTCAATCAATGCTTGCGGGATCTCTCCAACAATATAACTTAAAAGATTAAGTGCTGGAATTTCTACTACGTCTCCAGCCTTGCTGCTATCTGATAAATAGGTCCCAAGTTCAAATCCACTTAGGGGATTAACTCCAAAAAAACCCTTAATAGCCTGAACCCCCATAACAATTCCAATTATTATTGCTACCAAAACCACCAATCCCAAAATAACCATTAAGATATTGCTTCCCTTAGAAACACCACGTTTATCATTTTTCATTTATTTTATTACCCCCTTTCAACGTTGTAATCATAAAATTACATAGAAACCTAATTTATAAGAATTTCTATACTAAAATAAAAACAAAAAAAGGATAAAAAATTAAATCCTTGAATTAAAAATTATTTGCTACGAACTGCTTTTCCAAAGGTTTTGCTAGCCCTAACACCTCTTGTTATATCTGCAATGCCTTGTCTAAAGTTTGCTTGGTTTCTAAAATTCTTTATATTATATAAAAACAATAGATGTACAACAATGTAAATCACAAATGGAACTAAAACTCCCAATATTGCAGCAAAAACGCCAGCTCCAGAAACAAGAGCAAAACCAGTAGCTGCAAAAAGCATTACAAGCTTAAAATTTGCTCCAATTATAGCAAGAGCTAATCCGACACTCCATGCAACATAATCATTTGAAAAAGATCCAAAAGCACTTAAAATGTCTCCGAACATTAAAACAAGAATCGCAAACACAAGAGCAATTACAATGATGGCACCTATTGTACTTGTTCCCCTTACAATTGCCGTTGGAACCTCACCAATAACATAGCTAACTGGTTTTAGATAATTGTCATTACTTCCCATTAATTCATATACAGACTGTGAATCTTGAAGAAGATCCATTGCGGAGCCAGCCTTATTTTTTGCATCTCCTATTCTATCTGAAACAAAATTAAATGCAAGAACGGACAAAATAAGTAATGCCAACACTCCAAAAACAGCCAATGGGGCAGGTACAGCACCCTTTTTATTACTTTTCATTTATTCATTACCCCCTTTCAACGTTGTAATCATGAAATCTTATAGAAAAGCCCATTTATAAGAATTTCTATATTCGATGACATCAATTATTTTTATGTCTTACAAGTCCGACAAGCAAGAAAAAGAAGAAAAGTGCTGCTAGGCCCCATCCTCCGACCAGGTAAGAATAAAAGTCACTTAAGAAATTGGTGTCGTGAAGGAATGTTAAATATGGTCCAACCATCCTCAAAACAAACCAAATACAAGGCCCCATTATTATACCAGCAATTAATTTTCCAATAGCATTTTCAAAAGCCTTATAGAATGGAATCATGATTATTATCAACAAAAGAGCAACCATAACAGAAAATACTACTCCAGCAATATCCCCAAAATAATAAAATAACCAACCACTCCTCATAATCCCAAATGCCATTAATAATGCGATGGCCAGACTAATAACTACAACGGCCCCCTTGTTTTGGGTTGCTGTATGTGCAGCCTTATAGACTTGATTCCCGTCTTTATTTGAATAATAGCCCGCCGGCACTTTTTTGCTAAAAAATTTCTTTAGCCCAGTAAAGCTGACCGCGAATCCAATTAAAAACACTGCAAAAAAAATCAGAATTTCTTCCCAGCTTCCAAAATAAAAAAAGTCGTAGAAGGGATTGTTTGAATAACTGAATCCGAAATTACTCGATCTGTATCCTATATTAAATCCCATCTTTGAGATAATAGGCAAAAAGAACTTTATAATTGTTTCTCTCTCGTGTGGACCAGTGGGTTTGAAATGAAAAATAAAGTCGTATGAGTTCTAATAAAACCATACCCTTAAATACCCTTATTAGTCAGAGGTTGTATGGCAGAAACACAAGAAGGACAAAACCAAATTCCAAAGGAGCAGGAAATTCCCTTTCTTCAGGGTTCACTTACAACTTTGATTAAGGAAAGAGAAGGTCTTATGCAATTGCTTCAGGTTGTTGAAGGAAGCATTCAAGCACATGCTGCTCGACTTAAGGAATTGGGTGTTGATTTAGTAAAGAAAGAGTAGGAAATTATAAAAAAGATTTTTCTTATGTGGATTTATGAAGTGTATATTCCTCGATGAAAGTGGGGATCTTGGATTTAGTGAAAAATCTAGCAAATTTTTAACTATAACACTCTTAGTTTGTGATATAAAAAAGGAGGCTGAGATAAGAAGGGTTGTGAAAAAGATTAGGCAAAAATTTCTAAAAAAGAAATTAAAAAATTCTCCAGAAGTTAAATGGAATAACTCCAGTGAATATTTAAAAATAAAAATACTAAAATCTTTGGCTAAAAAAGAGTTTGAAGTTCTATCAATTATATTAGATAAGAAAAATGTATATAGTAGATTAAAAAAGGAGAAGCATAAATTATATAATTATCTTTGTAAATTAATTCTCTCAGAATGCTCGCTTAATGATAGTGCCGTTGAGCTTTTTGTGGATAGGTCCAAAGGGAAGAGGGCGCTGAGAGATGACTTTGACAATTACATTAGAAGTTATATTGTTGATGAAAACTGCAATTTGAAGATAAAGCATGAAGACTCAAAAGGCAATGGTGGACTGCAAAGCCTTGACTTTGTTTCTGGTGCAATTTTCAACAAATATAAATATGGAAATGAAAAATTTTACGATATAATCAAAGACAAAATCTTTCTGGAAAGAAAATTATTTAGTCATCCGGACCCTGGAGATTAAGACAAGATGCACCATCCGGCACACAACCTCCCCAGGACTTACCCAGATGTATTAGTTAAGATTTTTTAGTAAATAAATGTTTCGGTTTATCTTCTAAAACTACCGCTGCTAGATCTTGGTCGACCACCATTATTTCTTCTAGCGCCGCCTCTACCGCTAGAACTTGGCCTGCCTCTATTCCCGAAACTATTTGATCTTCCATGATTTCCACCGCCCCTAGAATCTCTGCTGCTAAACGAACTTGACCTTCCGCGTCTTCCTGGGCCGCTTGATCTGCTGCCGCTTTTAGACTCAATAGCTTTGTTTATTTTTTCTGTATGTCTAGTGGCTTTAGATATTTCACTTCCTTTTTGATATGCTTTTTCTTTATTCTTCGAGTGCTTTAGCTTTCTTGTAAATATCTTTAAAAGAACCAAGGCAACAATGATGCAAATAAGCACAATAAATATTTTTAGCTTTGACATATTTCCAAGAAGAACAAATTTGCTCGTTATGCTAAAAAAATTGTTTGCTATAAATTGTATTTGTCCAAAAACAGCAGCTAAGATCATTAAGCAAAATGCAACGATTAAACCTATCCCATCAGACATTGTTGAAAATTCCATAACTTCTGAGAAGACAAGAAAAAAGACAACCGCCAAGGCAACCAGTATTACAAATTTCTCCAAAGTCACTTCCTCCCCCGCCCCCACGTTAAAAAGCACCCTCGTTGGCCTCTCTAAGAATACAGGCAAAGGAGTTATAAAAATATCAGTATCATTTTCAAAGGCTATTTTTTCCCTCACCCCCTCTTCCTCCGCCTTCTCCTTTAACTCATTAATTATATCTCTTGTCGTTTTTTCTACTTCTTCGTTCCTAGTTGTAGTCTGAGCTTCAGTATCAATCTCCCCCTCGCTCTCTGGAACTTCAGGCGACACGGCTGTTTCTGGAACTGCATTGTTCGCAGCTAAAACTATTCCCCCCAATAGAAGAATCCCTAAAAGCAGTAATGGCACAACCTTCTTTTCCATAACACTAGATTGATTATAGATTTATTAAATGTTTTGTTTGATATTCACATGTTTTTCTTGTTGGTTTAACCAAAAAGCTTATAAAGTTATAACCTGTTATAACATAATGGAATTGATAAAGAATACAATAAAAGTTGGAAATTCGGCAGGAGTTTTGCTCCCACGAGAATATTTAAATACGTCTGTAAAAATTACCCTTGAGCCCTTAAACGTGGAAAAAGACATTCTTGAAATTTTGTTGAATAAGAATTTATTGAAAGATGTAAGGGGAATTTATTTGGCGGGAAGCTATGCTCGCAAGGAGAATACTTTGGAAAGTGATGTGGATGTGCTTGTTGTGACTTCAAAAATAAACAAGAGGATCGTAGAGGGAAGATATGAATTTTTGCTAATTAGTGAGGAAAAATTAAGAGAACAACTTAAAATCAATATTTATCCATTGCTTTTTATGATTAGGGAATCTATACCCATATTGAATTCAGAACTTTTAGATATTTATAAAAGTTTTCAACCAACAAAGAAGAATGTGGCTTGGCATATAGAAACTACAAGATCAGCAATGGATGTTATAGTGGAAAGCATTAAGTTATCACGAGAATTAGGCGCAAAGGAAGACGAGGCATCTAGTTATTCTCTTATTTTAAGATTAAGAGGTATATATTTATTAGATTGTTTGCTTGCGGATAAGCCCTGGCGTAACTCAGAATTAAAAAAATTAGTCACTAAAGTTTCTGGATCTTCTCAGGCATACGAAGGATATCAGAATATAAAAAATAATAAGAAATCTAAAGATACCTTAGATCTTAATGAGGCAGAAAAGTTGAAAGATTATATTCTTCAAAGATTAAATACACAAGAGAAACTTTTGAAAAATGAAAAGAAAAAAACGACTAGAAAAAGGAATTGAATCTTTAAAAAGGCAGCTTAAGATTCATGAAGAAAAGAAAAAAGTTGCTGAAAAAGAAGGCTTATTGGAGCTAACTGATTATTATGAAAAAGAAATTCTATCGAAAGAAAGAGCTCTTAAACAAAAGAGAAATCTTTTGAAGAAACAATAAGTTTCCAGAAAATTTCTTTATTTTCTCATTCTCGTTATACGAGCATAAGAGAAGATTTTTATTTTTTATAAAATTGTTTGTCTTCCCCGGCAGAATCTATTTGGTGGATAATTAAGCAGTATGCTTCATACATTGTTTTTCTAGATAAATCTTTTGATATTTTCTTTGATTGGAAAGATTTAATAATGCTTGAATTAATATACTTTTATGAGGAGATTGTTTGGACTTTTTGTTTTATTAGTATTTTTACTTAGTGGTTTTATTTTTGTCACAGGTTCAGGCATGCCGCCATTCCCAGGAGAAAGCTCTAGTGAGCCAGAAGTTGTCGAGACTTCTGAGGATATATCAGATGACGCCAGCAGTGAAGCCGAGCAGTTGCAAAAAGATATAGACGACAATATCCCCATTGACCCAGAAACAGGAGAGTTTGATGTTTCCAAAGTAGATGGGGTAAAGCTAAAAGCACAAGAAAGAATAGATGAGATTAATGGATGGCTAGAGGAAAATGCTGCTTGGTTAAAGTTTGTATTAAGAATGAATCCAGCTATTTCATGGACATTTTTTGTTATGCTATACATTCTATTGTTTTTCTTTACAGTCCTAGTCTTAAACGGAGATGAATTTTTCTTTACTATGACTAAGCCAGCGGCAGCCTACGGTTCAGGCTTAGCTATATTCGCCATTCTTCTAGTAACCTCAGTTTATGTCAATCTGGCCAAGTTCGTTGTAAAAGTATTTGACTTAATCTTCAATACAATTGTTCCATATGGCATTATCGCAATAGTAATTTTATTTGTCATTTTTATCATTGCATTAATAGTCTTCCCTCAATTAGTCAGCCTTATGGCCACCCTCCCAGGTAAAATATTTAAGGGCAATGGAATTAGGAGGCATCAAAAGGAGTTGGCCAGTGCTGTAGGCGAAACCAAAGACATAAGAGACGAGATTGGAGCATTTAGAGACGGAATGAATGAATAATTTTGGCTTTCAAAAAAAATCTTTTAAGTCTTTTTGAGATCCAGCTTCCTTTATTTTTTCAAGTTTTTCCAGGCCATTATCTATCCTGGTCTCAGAAAATTCATGCTCAATAAGAATTTCTTTTATTCTTTCAGGGTCAACTTCTGGAAATTTTATATCTTCTCTAAGGTCCCCAGAATATTCATTAAAAATTTTGTAGATTCCCTGCCAATTAAAATCAACTTCATATTTTTCGCTTTTTTTAACAAAATCAAATATTTCAACCGGATTTTCAAATTGCCTAACTATCTCAAGCGCCCTTTTTTGCCCTAGCCCCTTAACTCCCCCCGGGTTATAATCTGTTCCAACAAGTATTGCTAAGCATATAAGCTGATCTAGCGAAATATTTAGTTTATTAGTAACATCTTGAAGCTCTATTTTTTCAGGTTTAATATCAACATATAGTCCAGAAGAAGTTTTTCGCCTTCTAGCCAAAGTTAAGTTTCTTATAAGAATTGGCGTTCCATAAAGAATTGAATCAAAATCCTGAGAAGCACTTGCCCAAACTTTTCTTTGCCTAGCCAAATATGAAGCTTCGGCTTCACCTTCCCCAACAGCCTGAATCACGGGGATCCCCATCGCCAAAAGCAATTTTTTTGACTCATCAATTATATCCTGAGTTATTTTAACATCCCGTCCAGCATACTTCCTCATTTTATCAATATCCTCTTTTTGCTTCGCCTCTTCATATTTTTCCCTAGCTTCTTCTTTCGCCTTCTTTCGCCTTCCTATTTCTATTAGTTTTAGTTCCGGCGGCTTTCCATCAAATACATAAATTGGTTTAATCCCCTCCTGCATCAGATTAATATTTCTATAAAACAATCCAGATAGATGGGATGTCACATTTTTGTTAGAATCCATCAAGGGTGTACCGTCAGGCTGCCTAATTGTTGTTAAAAATTGATAAAGTGTGTTAAACGCATCGATCGCAACTACTTTCCCTTTCAGCTCAGACAGCTCAATTTCTTTCTTTGGTATAATTTCAGAGATATTCACTCCCATCAAAAATAGTAAATATCAAAGTTTATAGATTTTTTGATAACAACTATACTGAAGTCTTCTAAGTCTAAACGCAATACTCAAGTTTTAAATAATCTTTTTCATTATTCAAGCAATGGAAATCAATGGATTTATCGTTGAGCATTCAAATGTAGTTGTTAATAATGTAAATTTTGTGCAACTGTTTGGCCGACTAGAGAATGGAGAAAGTTTTGTCGTTATGAGAGAACTAAAGCCTTATTTTTATATTAGACAAGAGGACACGGGAGTTGTTTCAAACATTTTAGATGAATTTAAAGCCGGCCAAGAGCAAACCAAGCTAAAGAATTTTTCTCAAGAAGAAGTTGTAAGGTTAGTATTCGATCTTCAAGTAGATTTAAACAAATGCCGTCATGAAATTCACAAGGAGGGCGTAGATACATTTGAAGCAGATCTTAAACCCTCTTTTAGATTCTTATTAGATAATGATATTTATACCTCAATTAAAATAACTGGAGATTTTGAGCCAGGAGAATTTGTGGATAGGGTCTATTGGAACCCAGAAGTCCAAGCCACCAGTTTTAGACCAAATCTTAAAGTTTTATCTTTAGACATAGAAACGGGCGCTAAAGGAGAATTGCTTTGTCTAGGGCTATATTCTAAGAATTATAAAAAATGCTTTGTCTCAGGCGGAAAAGAATCTGGGCATGATTTTGTTGTATCTTGCAAAAATGAAGAAGAAATTTTAGAAAAGTTTAAGGCCGAATTTTTGAATTTCGACCCAGATGTGATAACGGGTTGGAGTGTAATAGATTTTGATTTTGATTTCTTAAAAAAACTTTTTGATAAATATAATATTAAGTTCGCACTAGGAAGAACAACGGATGTGTCCCGGTTAAAAATCGAAGGCGATTTTTTTAGAAGCTCTAGCTTGAAGATGACAGGAAGACTAGTAATCGATGGATTAAATTTTATGAGAGATCCATTCGTTGCAAATTCCCCAACAATGAAAAGTAAAAATTTTGAAAACTATACATTAGACAATGTTGCCTCCGAAATGTTGGGTGATGGGAAATTACTAAAAGGAAAAGGAAGGCATATCGAAATTATAGAGCTATTTGAAAAAGATGTGGATAAATTAGTTGACTATAATATTCAAGATTGTAAATTGGTTTATGATATTTTAGAAAAAGCAAAAATAATTGATTTGGCAATCGAGCGAGCAGAATTAACCGGAATGACATTGGACAGAGTCGGCTCTTCAATCCTGTCTTTTGACTCTCTTTATATTAGAGAGGCTACAAGAAGAGGGTTTGTGTCGCCTACCATGAAATATGTTTCAAAAGAAAGGGGGATCACGGGGGGGTTCGTAATGAGCCCGGTTCCAGGAGTGTATGACAATGTCTTAGTCTTTGACTTTAAGAGTCTATATCCCTCAATCATTAGAACATTTAATATAGATCCACTCTCATATGTGGGATTAAATAAGGATAACGCAGTCTGTGCTGCTAATGGCGCCTGTTTTGAAAATAGCGATGGTATCTTGCCAGAAATTTTAGAAAAATTACACCAGGCCAGAGAAAAAGCAAAAAAAGAAGAAAGGCCCCTTTCTAGTTATGCAATAAAGATCATTATGAATTCTTTTTTTGGAGTAATGGCCTCTCCTAATTGTAGATATTTCAATATGAGTATTGCAAATGCAATTACGGTCTCAGGTCAAGAGCTAATAAAACTTACGCAAAAAATGATTGCGGAAAAAGGATACTCTGTTATTTATGGAGATACAGATTCTATTTTTGTTGATTCTTCCAAAGAGGAAAAGCAAGCACTAGAGGCTGGAAAGAAAATAGAAGAAGAGATTAATGAATTTTATAATAAGCACATCAAAGAGAAGCACGGCAGGAAGTCTTTTTTGGAACTTGAATTTGAAAAATTATATCTAAGTCTAATGATCCCAGGAACACGTAATGCAGATAATAATTCAGAAGCTGAAGTAAAAACGGGAGCAAAAAAACGATATGCTGGACTAAAAAGAAATAAAAGTGGAGAAGAGGAGCTAGAAATTACAGGCCTTGAAGCAATTAGAGGGGATTGGACTGATGCGGCCAAAGATTTTCAAAAGGAACTATTGATGTTGGTTTTTAAGAAAAAAGATTTTAAGTCTTACATCAGGGGGTTCGTAAAAGATTTAGAATCGGGCAAGTTTGACGATAAGTTAATCTATAGAAAGCAGCTCAGGAAAAAACTAGAAGAATATGTAAAAACTACCCCCCCACACGTGAAAGCCGCTAGGAAATTAAAGGTCATTAATAGCAACCTAATAGAATACTTAGTAACAATTGAGGGCCCAGAGCCATTGCAGAATTTAACAAATAAAATAGACTATAAACATTATGTTGAAAAACAAATAAAGCCTGTTGCAAACTCTATTCTCGATTTATTCGGTGCAAAATTCGATGACATCGTATCTGGCAGCAAGCAAACTACTTTATTCTAAAGTTTTAAAATAGCTTGTCAAATCTTGCAAAAATTTATGACAACATTTAAATACCTAAATTACTCACTAATTACGCACTTATTGGTGATTAAAGTGGGTGAAATTAAGATAGTTGTCTCAGATGTTATGGAAAAACGAATAGCTGGGCTTGCAGATAAGCTAGGGATTAAAAAAACAGAATACGTTAAGGGTTTAATAATTGAAGAATTTAAAAGAGGGGGGGGTGCAAAGTGAACAGGTTTGGATTAGGTCTGATAGGATTTGTGGCTTTATTCTCCTTGTTGTTTTTTGGCGCAGCTTTAACAGGAGCTGCAATTGTTGAGCTTACATTGGATTCATCAGAGGATTTAATCT
>CAZAZO010000017.1:0-12190 GCA_964489675.1 Candidatus Woesearchaeota archaeon
TAAAGAAATCTATATCTTGAATGAAAATGAAGGGGGCAGCATTAAGGTTTATTGCGGTCCCACTAGAAGTAGGTTTAATTACCTGGGTGCTAGGGTAATGGGGGAGATAGCACAAAGAGATCTCTTGGGGGATTGTTTAAAAGATCATGGATTCAATCCGATACTTAGGCAGTTTCATCTTGCAAATGTTTCTGTTCCTTTTTCAGATCCAAGCAATATGTTTAGAAAGTATGGCGCCGAAAGGGGATGGGAATATTGCTCAAGCAAGAGCGGTTTACCAGAAGAGCGTAGACTGGCTGATACCGATGGAAAAACACAAATTGAAGTATGTTTTGATAATATAGTTATAGTTCATGATCTTGATGCACAAGAATACTTTAGCTCTCAATCCAAGGGAGTTATTGAAGATGATTGGCAGAAGGATTACTCTCTTGAACAACTAAGAAGGCATTATGGAGATGGAATGGTGGTTGCTGGGAAAAAATAAGATTGGAAGTAAATTCTATTCTTATTCCCAGGCACCCCCTAACTCAACAACATGTCTTCTCAAAACTCTTAAAAACCCCACCCCCCTCTTCTAAAATATGGACCAAAACACCAAAAAAATACTAGTAGAGTCCCTGTCCCCAATAGAAAGAAAACTAATCCCCCTGCTTGGTGACAAGCCCAAAAGCGCAAATGATTTAGAAACAGAAGACCTTGATAAAACCACAATTTTAAGGGCAGCTGAATATCTAAAAAAGAAAGGACTTGTTCAGCTCGAGGCAAGTCAAGGCGAATCAGTGGAGCTAGGAGTTTTCGGAGTACATTACAAAAAAAATCACCTACCCGAAAGAACTTTGCTAAATGCACTAGATAAAGAAAAAGAAATCCCAATAAAAAGCATCAAGAAAAAAACAGGGCTAAATGATAACGAAGCAAAGGTGGCTCTTGGAACCCTAAAGAAAAAGGCATTAGTAGATTTAAAAAACGGTAACTTGGTACTAAATGCAAAGCCTAAGGAAGTTTCTAAGAAGTTTATCGAAGAAGTGTTTTTAGAAGGTCTGCCTCGTGAACTCTCCAGTCTTGAACCAGAAGAAAAATTCGCACTCGAAAACTTAAAGAAAAGAAAAGAAATAGTCGAAGTTGTACAAAACAAAGAAACAAGCATTAATCTAACAGAAGAAGGCCTTGAAATCAAAGGAGAAAAACTAGATGTTGATTTAATTGAGCAGTTAACACCACAAATATTAAAGGGCAACGGATTCAAGAATAAAAAATTTCGTAGATATGATTTAACAGCGCCAGTTCCAAAAGTTTTCGGAGGCAAAAGGCATTTCGTAAACCAGGCAATGGATCATGCAAAATCTATTTGGCTAGAAATGGGGTTCAAGGAAATGAGCGGCAATAACATTGAAAGCGGATTTTGGGTTTTCGATTCATTATTTACAGCACAAGATCATCCAGTTCGAGAAATGCAAGATACATTTTATCTAAAAGGAGTGGGGGCTAAACTGCCTGATAAAAAAATAGTTGAAGCAACAAAAAAAGCGCACGAGGGCGGAATTGATGGAAGCACAGGGTGGAATCAAGAGTGGGTGGAAGATGGGGCAAAAAAAGTCCTACTTAGAACCCACACAACGGCCTTGTCGGCTAGACAATTAATGGAAATTGGGAAAAACTTAAAAGAAGGAGTGCCAGCAAAATATTTTGCATTAGGAAAGTGCTTTAGAAATGAAACCGTAGACTGGTCACACGGATTTGAATTTAATCAAACAGAAGGAATTGTAATTGATGAGAATGCAAACTTTAGACAACTTTTAGGATACCTAACGCAGTTCTTTAAGAAAATGGGTTATGATAAAATTAGAATTAGACCAGCATATTTTGCGTATACCGAGCCAAGTCTAGAAATTGATGTTTTCCATCCAGTACATAAAAAATGGTTGGAGCTAGGAGGAGCAGGAATGTTTAGGCCAGAAGTTACAATTCCAATGTTTGGACGTCACATCCCAGTTCTAGCATGGGGCCCAGGTTTTGACAGAATCATAATGGAGTATTTCAAAATCAACGATCTTCGAGACATGTATAAAAATGACATAAACCAGCTTCGAGAAATGAAGTTTTGGAGGAGAAACTAGGATGGAGGATTTAATTTTTGAATTTCCAAGTAAAGAGAAAAAGGCCATAGTTTTAGAGTTTATGAAAGAATTCAAGGATAATAATTCCGCTATGGATGGGACTAGTGATTTGGATAAGGCAGAAAGCTATGAGTCTTGGATTGAGCAAATTAATAACGAGCATGCTGAAATTAACATCACAGAGGGCAGAGTTCCTTCTACAACATATTTAGTTATAAGAAAAAAAGACAACAAGCTTATAGGAATGATCAATCTTCGGCATCGTTTAAATGATTTTTTAAAAAAAACATATTGGGGGCATATTGGCTTTTGTGTTAGACCCAATGAAAGGAGAAGGGGATATGCTACCAGAATGCTGCAGATGTCATTAGAGGAACTTAAAAAAATGGGCATATCTTCTGCTATATTGGGTTGCCATGAAGATAATGTGGGGTCTATGAATGCAGTGTTGAGAAACAATGGAGAAAAAATAGGGGAGTCGGAAGATGCCGGAAAAAAGATATTGGGCTTTGAAATAAAATTGGGAGATAAAGATTAGATGACCAACCTACCAATCACAAGACAAGAAGCATTAGACTTACTAAAAAGCATGCCGCAACAAGAAAGTGATATGAATCATTATTTAGAAAGTGAAGCAATTATGAGGGCATTGGCAAATAAATTTAGTGAAGACATTGAATACTGGGGAATGCTAGGTCTACTGCACGATGTTGATTGGTCCTTGACTAGAGAAGATTGGACAGATCATTGCACTAAATGTGTTGAGATCCTAAAAGAAAAAGGATTCGATGATAATTTTATTAAAACAGTCCAGTCTCACGGATATGGCTATGATGCAATTCCAAAATTCAAAGACAAAACAAGATCAAGCAAAATAGAGCACGCCTTAATCGCTTCAGAAACTCTAACGGGAATTATTTACGCATATGCTTTAATGAGAGGAAAAAATATCTCAACAATGGAGCTAAAAGGATTAAAGAAAAAATTCAAAGACAAAGCATTCGCTCAAAATTGCAACAGAGACCTAGTCAGAGAAATAGAAAAAGCAGATCTAGAGCTCACAGAATTTTTAGAACTAGCAATGAATGCAGTAAAAGAAATAAAAGGAGATATTGGTTTAGAATAAAAATGGAAGAAAAAATAATAATTGCATCAGGCCCAGTAATCATAAAAGATGGAAAGCTTCTAGTTAATCACGACGAGAAAGATGATTTTTATAAACTACCAGGAGGAACTGTTCAAAATGGAGAGAACTTTGAAGAAGCCTGCATTAATGCAACAAAAAGAGAAAATAATGTTGAAGTAAAAATAATCAAGCCACTTCACCCAATGATCCTTTGGGAAAATCCGCAAACAGGAGAGAAAATGAGAATTGTTCTAATCCATTATTTGGCAGAGTTGTTAAATGAAGAAGACATCAAGCCAATGGAGCCAACTAAAGAAGTTAAGTGGCTAGATATAGAAGAAATAAAAAATGACGAACATGGGGTTGCGCCAAATATTAAATTTCTAATTGAAAAAGGAGATATAGCATGATAAAAGTAATTGTATTTGATGTAGGCAAGGTTTTGGTTAAGGAAGATATGAAAAAAGTTGGAAAGATATTCTGCAAAAAAATGAAGATTGATCAGAAATTGTTTGAGGATTACGTTAAAAAAAATTTAAATAAGTCTCTGACTGGAAAGCTACCGGCAAAAAAGTTCTTTGAAGATTTATGTGTAAAAGCCAATAGGTCTAGGCACGAAGCTAAAGCAATGCAAAATAAGTGGTGCAGGTTATTTCAGAAAAAAAGAAAGATTGATAAAAAAATATTAAAATTAATTAAGAAATTAAAGAAAAACTACAAGGTAGGCGCATTAACGAATGTTACAAAATTAACACATAGTGTAAACAACAAAATGAAAGTTTACAACAATTTTGACTTCAAGGTCATGTCGTTTAAAGAGGGTTGCACGAAGTCGAAAAAGAAGATTTATAAGATATTATTAAAAAAGCTAGGTAAAAATATTAAGGCAGATGAAATCTTATTCATAGATGATAATAAAGAAAATGTAAAAATGGCCATGAATGAAGGCATTAAGACAATACATTATAAAAACTACAAGCAGCTTAAATATGAATTATCTGCAAGAGGGGTAAGGTAAAATGAGCAGAAGGAGCAGGCTTATGCGTAGTAGAGCAGAGGCAATGGCAAAATTATTGATTGCAAAGGCAGGAGGCGTTAATGAATTTATTGCTAGCCGCGGTGGCCCTGCCCCTAAAGATCACACTCCTCAAGGAAGGATATACACACAATTAAAAGAAGCGGAAGCTAGGGTTTATCAGAATCAGCCCACAGATACACACAAGAACTAACATGACAATACTATCAATGAATAAAGCAGCGCTTGAAAAAGAGATCGGAAAAGTAGACAAGTCTATGGAAAAAGTCATAACAGACATGGGAACACCAATCGAATATGTTAATGACGAAGAAGTTGCAGTCGAAGTTTTCCCAAATAGACCAGATTTACTTAGTCTTCAAAATTTTGCAAGAGCAGTTAATCAATATAGAGGAAAAGCCAAACTTGCAAACTTCAAAGTCAACGCACCAGAAAAAGATTTTGTTGTTACAATTGACAAAAGCGTGAAAAAAATTAGACCACACACAGTTTGTGCAATCGTTAAGGGACTAAAATTCAATGATGAGAAGATAAAAGAAGTAATAGATATTCAAGAAAAACTGCACAATAGCATCGGAAGAAAAAGAAAAAAACTAGCCATCGGTGTTTACCCACTAGAGGAAATTAAGCTGCCGATTCGATACATGGCAAAAAAAGCTGAAGAGATTAAATTTAAACCATTAGAATTTCCAAGAGCAATTACAGGAAGACAAATTTTGGGCCAGCATCCAGCAGGAAGAGATTATGCAGAGTTACTAGCAGGTTATGATGACTTTCCAATTTTCATCGACGCAAATGAAGAAATAATGAGCATGCCACCAATTATTAACTCAGATAAAACTGGCAGAATAACTGCAGAAACAAAAGATGTATTTATCGAATGTTCAGGTCACAATCTTCATTATTTGAATAAAGCTATGGCAATAATAGTAGCCACATTAAGTGAAATGGGCGGAAAAATTTATTCTATGAAAATCAAAGACGCAACAGACGGAGACAGAACAAGCCCAGATATGAGCCCCTCCACAATGCCATTTAAAGCTGAGGATATTAATAAAATGCTTGGAACAACATTTGATGATAAAACAATAAAAAAATACTTGAGTAAAATGGGAATTGGAGTTGAAAAAGAGGGAGCAATCATTCCTTCCTACAGAACAGATATCCTGCATTGGGTGGATTTAGCTGAAGAAGTAGCAATTGTTCATGGCTATGATAGCTTTGAGCCAATAATCCCAGAAATTTCAACCATCGGCCAAGAAGACCCAGCAGCCAAGCAAAAAAGAGTAATCAGTAATATTTTAACTGGGCTAGGACTCTTAGAAGTTAGTAGTTTTCATTTAAACGTTAAAAAAGATATTAAAAAAATACATTATGATATGACTGATTTTATAGAAGTCGAAGATTCAAAAACTTCCAGAGATGTCCTAAGGGTTGACTTATTAACAAACATGATGCAAATACTTTATGAAAATTCAGATGCTTCTTATCCCCACAAAATTTTTGAGATAGGAAGAGTTTTTACAAGAAACGATTCTACTGAAACAGGCACTAGCGAAAACGATAGGCTCTCAATTGCCCTAGCCGACGAAAAAGTTAGCTTCAGTGATCTAAAGCAAATCCTAGACTATTTAATGAAGATGCTGGAGATTGAATATGAAATTCGAGATGGTAGTCATGTCGGATTCATTGAAGGGCGATGCGGCGAAGTCATAGTTGATGGCAAAAGCATCGGATACATCGGAGAAATCGCACCAAGAGTTCTTAAAAACTGGAAGATAAAAATGCCAGCGGTGGCTTTGGAAATTGGGTTGGATGGGATACTTGGGGGAGGGTGAGATGAATAGCGATCATGATGAATTTGTGAAGAAGCAGTTTGACGCAGAATATGGATATTATGATGATTTTATTTCTAAGGTTGTTCCTGGCTATGAGGAAATGCACAAAGAGACGATTGCTCTTTTGGATTTTTCTAAAGATCAAGAGTTAAGGGTTCTGGATCTAGGAATCGGAACAGGAAAGACAGCTAAGGCCATATTGGATAAGTTCCCAAATGCCACTGTTGTCGGTTATGATTTTTCTGAAAAAATGCTTTCTATTGCCAAGGAGTCTCTAGGTGAGTATAAAGAGAGGGTTGAGTTTGTATTAAGGAACATTAAGGATTTGTACTTGAATGATAAATTTGATATTTGCATTTCTGTTTTGGCTGTTCATCATTTAGATAGTGAAGAAAAGAGAGGCCTTTATGATAAAATTTTTAATTGTATTAAAGATGGAGGGATTTTTATTAATGGAGATGTGATAAAGCAAGAGGATGAGCTGGAGCAGGAAGAGGCGCATTCTAACTGGGAGGATTTCATAATAAAGAACCTGGGTGAAGAAGAGGGAGAAAGGAATATTAAGCTATATGACAGCGAGGATATTCCAGATAAATTATCTGATCAGCTGGAATGGCTAAGGGAAGTCGGGTTTAATGAAGTGAAAAGTGTTTGGAAGCATTCTATTTATTCCGTTTTCTTTGGAAAAAAATAAACCTACCCAAAATAGCCCTTAGTCGAACTAACACTCTCAGAACCAGATTCTTTATCCAACTTTTCTAAAAGCTCTAATATTTCAACTTTTAGTTCCTGCCAGTTATCAAAAACATCCTTTATGAAAGCAATTTCTTTTTCTTCGCTATAAATCGTATCTAATTTTATCGAAGTTATTTGAAATTTCGCTAGCTTCTCATACACCTTCTGTATCAATGTTTTATCCTCACTACTTATATTTCTAAGAAGAGAAAATACAAACATTGGAGGACTCGACGGATTCTGAAATGTTTCAAACAATTGAGAATAAGCAGTTATCTTTTCTAGCATGGCATGTCTAATATCTCGAAGTGGGAAAGCAGATTCTTTTTCAAACACCTTTCCTATCTCAAAATCTTCACTAATTTTTTCAAACTCAGGCAACTCTTTAGATAAATTCTCATACTCTTCCCGCGGGCTCATGGATTCTTCTTCGTTTGTCATAGAATTCTTGCGAGGATTAGGTTTATAAATTTAGGGGTTTACGGCTGTTTGTGCCTGCATGGCTTAGTTGGTATAGCGTCACATTGGTAATGTGGAGGTCCCGAGTTCGACTCTCGGTGCAGGCTTATGGATAATGTAGAGGCCTCGGGTTCGATCCCCGACTGTGGCTTATTGAAACTTTTTATGATATAAATCCAAAATATAAACTACCTTGTCGTTTTCTTGGTATTTGTATGAAAGTCGAAATGGCTTGATGTAGAGCTCTCTTGTTCCTTTCCGAATATTCCTCATTGGTTTGCCAACATTAGGATTGGTTATAATTTTTTTAATCTGTTTTTCTATTTTCAGTCTTAATACCTTATCTTTAATCTTAGAGAAAATTTGAATAAACTTTTTATCGAAGCGAATTTCTACCATTTAGCCATCTCTTTTGAAAGATCCTTGGAGTCCACACTAATAAATTCTCCATTTTCAACTCTTTCTAGTGCCTCCTCGGTTCTTCTTGTAAATTCCATATCCTCTATAATCTGCCTTTCTACATTGCTTTCCTTTGATAAGATAAGATTGTTCCCATCTTCAATTATGAATACCTTGTCTCCCTCGGCAAAGTTCTTTCTCATATCCTGAGGTATTACTATTTGACCTCTGCAGCTCATTTTCGCAATTCCAATTGCCATAATAAGATTAAACTTATTTTACTTATAAATCTTTCGGTGGGTCTAGAACTGACTGTGGCCTATATCCTGCACTATAACAATTTTTATAAATTAATTTTTAGTATTATGATTATGTCAAACAAAAGAGCAATTTCCGTCCGTTCAGAAAAGCCAACTAGGTTAACTGATGATACCATATATGTAGTAACAAAAGAGGGAGCTAAAGACATCACGGTGCTGTCCAGAGATCCATTCGGGTATAGGAATCTTTCTTTAGAGCCTGCTCCAAGAATGGAAGTTTTAGAAGTCAGTAATTATGTCGGAGATTTTGGGGGATATTATCATGTTCCTATTGAAACAGTTTTAGATCTTTTAGTTAAAGAAAACGATGTTTCTTGGGGCACAGTATCCTTGCCTTCCCCAAATCCTTAAATACCTGTTATTATTTTTTAATCCATGGAGAGGTTGGTAGATTTTTTTTATCCTAGCGTGGACCTCGCATTTGCATATCACCTAATTGTGGGGAATCTTGTTATCTCTATTTTTGTTTTGATAGCAGTTTTTTTGATCGTCTGGTTTAAATTGCATATTAAGCTTTTTGATTTTTTATCTAAATTTTCCAAGAATTACAGTCAAGGAATTAAGATTTTTCTAATTATAGTTTTTCTAATTACGTTGGGAATTTATGGTTTTTTCCAATATCAAATTTACGAATTGGATAAGTCTACCCTGGTCGAAGTCAGTGATAAAATCGTAATTATTGAAATAGATGATTACTGGAATATTCAGGATGCTTTACCTTATTTTGAGGAGTATGGTTATGCCATGGAAAGATATAGAAAGGTTTCAGATGTTTTGGATAGGCATGGCGCGGTGGCCACCCTTGGCGTTACGCCATATATTTTTGTTGAAGACATAAGAGAAGATCTCCCATTAGAGCACGATCAAGAAATGATTAACTATCTTCTGGAATTAAAAGAAAAAGGTTATGAGATTGGAATGCATGGTTACAACCATTGTCGAAATGCTTATTATTGTCCTCAGTATGAGGAGGTTTGGTTCAATGTTCGTCAGGGTAAAGAAATTTTGGAGAATATGTTTGATATTAAGCTTATTAGTTATTTCCCTCCAGGGAATTATTGGACAACCCCCCAGTATGAAAATGTTAAAAGAGCGGGGTTTAAAGTGATTGGGAATACTCACGTTCCCCATGCCTATTTTGATGAAGATGTCGTAATAACCCAAAGAGGCTACGACCCCCTTTACGTCTATAGGTGGTATGACAAAGATTTTAGACACACATCTACTGAAGATTGGATTGAAGTTTATGAGAAGAAGGACCCCTTCATCCTTCAATTGCATTGTAATACTTTCGATAGTCAAGAAAAGCTAGATGATCTCGATGATTTTTTAGAATATGTGTTAGAAGATGGTGCAATAGTTATGACTTATGAAGATTTTTACAATTATTTACAGGAGGGCAAATAGTTTAAAAACCTTTTATGCATCTAACATTCAATAGAAGATGGTGAAGATATATACAGTAGGTGGAGTCTCAGAAGTTACCAAAAACATGACAGTAGTAGAATACAAAGAAGACGCCTTTATCTTTGATTGCGGATTTTTTTTACCAGCAATTGTAAGCATGGAAGAAAAAGATCGTATTATGACTGAGAAAAATTTGAAGAGACTAGGAGCAGTCCCTGAAGACTCAGTAATTGACCATATTAGACACAAAGTTTGTGCCCAGTTTATTTCTCACGCACACCTAGACCACGTCGGAGCAGTCCCATTTTTATCAGACAAATATAAAGCCCCAATTTATGGAACGCCCTTCACGATGGAGGTCTTAAAATCTCTTTTATTAGACAACAATATTAATCTTAGAAATAAACAATATTCAGTAAAGCCAAATACCTCATTTTATGTTAAAGGAAAAAACAGAAAATACAAAGTTGATTTTATCAATATAACTCACTCCACTGCTCAATGTGTGTTAGTGGCACTTCATACGCCTGACGGAGTAATTCTTTACGGAAACGACTTCAAAATGGATGACACACCAGTTTTAGGAAAACCCCCAAACTACAAAGTCCTAAGAGAAATAGCAGAAGAAGGAGTTCTCTGCTTTGTAGCAGACGCTCTTTATTCTAGTGCTGAGAAAAAAACCCCAAGTGAAAAAATTGCAAGGGCCTTGTTAGAAGAAGTAATGTTAACTATTCAAAATAGAGGGGCAGGGATGATTGTAACAACGTTCTCATCTCACATAGCAAGACTAAAATCCATTGTTGAATTTGGGAAGAAGTTAGACAGGGAAGTGGTGTTTTTGGGAAGAAGCCTGGACAAATATTCTAATGCAGCAATTAATTCTAAGATCGCACCATTTTTGCGAGATGTAAATATTTCTAAATACCGTAGACAGTCGGAGAAGACTCTTCAAAAAGTAGAGAGAAATCGTAAAAAATATTTAGTGGTTTGTACAGGCCATCAGGGTGAGCCTGGAAGCATATTAGAAAGAATGAGTAGACATCAGCTGCCATTCAGAATTAACAAAGAGGACAATTTAATTTTTTCTTCATCAGTCATTCCAACCCAGATTAATAAAGAGCAGTTCGCAAAAATGGAGGCCCGTCTTAAAAAGCACCAGCCACGTATTTTCAGAGATGCACACGTGTCAGGTCATCCAGGAAGAGAGGATCTTCGTGACATTATCAAAATAGTAAAACCTAGGCACATTCTTCCTTCTCATGGAGGACTTGATAAAACGGAGCCAATGATCAGTCTAACAAAAGAGCTCGGATACAAAAAGGGAAAAAATGTTCACTTAATGAATGATGGAGGAATTTTAAGATTGTAGACATAAATACTCCAAATGTTGAGTCAAGAGAAGATGAGCTAGTTGGTGGACTAAAAAACGCATTAGACAGAGGTGAGCAAATTGCTGTTGCTATGCAGTCTTTTATTAATGCCGGGTATACTTCTCAAGAGGTTGAACTTGCCGCAAGAAAAGTAAGCGAAGCCGGCCACCAAGCTCCAGCCGCTACTAAATCTGCTGCTCCCACAATGCCTCAACAAATGCAAAGACCAGGCTCACCAAGGCAACTCCCAAGACAAGCCCCTCTAGTAGTCGAGAAAAAAAGCCACAGAGTCTCAGGTGTAATTATTGGGTTACTAATTGCACTAGGGTTAATCATAGTCGCACTAATCTTACTTTATGTTTTCCAAGATGCTATATTTTAGGTAGGTTTTTAAATATCAATTAATTAAGTAAATTAACAAAAGGGAAAGAGAGTTCTGATAGGAATATAAAATGACAGGAGAAAATTCGGCAGTAGATTTTGTAGTTGATGATCATAGAGATTTTCTGCACAGAATAAAGGGACTTGTAAGTACAGTTGTAGAGACTACAGAACAAAAAAGAAACGTTGGCCTCAGGTGTTGTGATGTTATTTTGACAGAAGGGGTCGGCCTCATGTTCTCTGAAGATGATTTACCAGATGAAAATTCTCGGCAGCGAAGAAGCCTTTTCTATATAGATGCTCGTTTGTTGGCCAACCAAAGGGGAATCTCGGCAGAATACTTAAAAGATCCAGATGCATACGGAGGAGAAGCATCTATCATAGATGAATTTTATGAAGCAGTAACAAGAATCACAGATAGAGCAGTGGGTCATTATACGCACATCATGAGTGCAGTTGTCCCAGATTTTTCCGCCTAGTTAATCTTTTAACCTCTCTCGTCTAATTTCTTCCATGGAAATATATCAGCCAGCAGAAGATACATATCTACTAGCAGATGTTTTGAAAAAATATTTCAGCGAAAATGGCGTAGTGAGTTATCTAGACATGGGAACTGGTAGTGGATTTTTAAGTGGGATCGCTAAAGAGTGTGATATAAAAAATATTCTAGCAGTCGATATTAATCCAGATGCCATTAGGCTTATGAAGGATAAGGGATTTAATGCTATCCAAAGTGATTTGTTTGAAAATATTGAGGGTAAGTTTGATATTATTAGTTTTAACGCACCCTACTTGCCCGAAGACACAAGAGAGCCAAAGAGTAGTCAAGTAGCAACAACAGGAGGGCCCAAGGGTGACGAAGTCGCTGCTGAATTTTTAAAAGAAGCAAAAAGACACTTAACAAAAAATGGCAAGATTTTTCTTTTGGTTTCCAGCCTAACACCCATGGATAAAATTAATGAGTTTGGCGGAAAAGTAATCGCAAAAAGAAGAGTTTTT
>CAZAZO010000018.1:0-11645 GCA_964489675.1 Candidatus Woesearchaeota archaeon
ATTTCAAAATTTTTTTCACGGGAGCACTCCTTCTCTTGCTTTTTCTTCTTATTCATCACGCTTTAGCTTTCGAGTCATTATTTTCGCCTTCATTTTTTTCGTCACCATTATTAGATATATAGTATTAATTTATTTTTAAAACTTCGTATACGAATCTATCTGCTCCCTTGAGTGAGTCTCCTGATATATATACGCAATTATCATTTTTGGAAACAGAGTCTTTTCCTTCTTTGAAAATAATAATATTATCCACAGAACAATTTTTTACTGGCAACTCATCATTAGAACATGCCTCATCCTCAACACAAGCCT
Source organism: Candidatus Woesearchaeota archaeon (assembly GCA_964489675.1). Classification (GTDB taxonomy): domain Archaea; phylum Nanobdellota; class Nanobdellia; order Pacearchaeales; family GW2011-AR1; genus JAGVXH01. The sequence goes on from CAZAZO010000018.1 coordinate 313, forward strand.
CCTGCCACCTTTGAAGATAGTTTGCCAAATTATTCAAAATCTCATAAGAAGCCCCATCGTCATTTACAAAATAAAGAGGCTTAGAATAATAATCCCCTAGGCTAAAATTGCCGCTAATACTAATGTTTGCGACTTGACTGGGTAAATAGCTAAAATAATATTTTTGTCCAGCAACATCTAGGGTCCAATAATTGCCCTCCCTTGAAAATCCTTCACTGCTCCCGCCAAAAGAAGAACCCGAATTGCTAAAAGAATTGACAACAGCAAAGCCAACAGTAGATAATGCTAATAGAACCAAGCAAACAATCGCTGCGTTTCTTCTGGTTTTATTTTCACGAGCCTCTTTTGTTCGCACCTTAATTTTCCTCATAAACTAGAAGAAGAATAAAGTATTTTTAAGGGTTTGGGAGAAAAAGAGAAAAATTAAAAAAAAGAAAAAAGAAAGGAAAATTAATTCCTTCTTATTGGATATTTAAGCTGTAACTAATGTAGCTTCAGTAGCTGAACTTCCAGTATACTTCATACCTGCTTCTACTGTGATTTCATCATCAGTGTTAGCAACATATGTAGCAGCCTTTGTTGTATCAGCAGCGTCATAACCAGCAACTACCATAGCAAGTGCACCGTTGTAATCGAAAGTTTCAATTAAGAACTCTCCAGCAGCAACACCTGTAGCTTCAGTAAATGCAGGTCCTCGAACGTCACCAATTAATTCAGCAGCGATCGCGTTGATAGCAGAACCACCAACAACAACTACATTCTTTCCGCTAACAGACGCACTATCTTTTACAATAGCAACACCTGATTCAGATGAAGAAACAGTAGCATCTGCGCTAGCAACAGTCAAATCAACAGTAACTTCTTCACCATTGTATTTTACTACAAAAGTGTTTGTGTCACCAGACTTGTCCATCTCTACCTTAGAAGCAAGTTGAGATTCCATATACGCAACGTACATGTCATCATTAGATTGCAATTCTCTTTCTGTTAGTGAACTATCACTCACGTGCACACCATCAGCGTCTCCAGAACTAATAGTAGCTTGGAAAGCTGAACCTTGAGCAACATCATTGTCCTTGTTCTCCTCAGAGATGTTCATAGACCATGTTGCATCACAGTATGTAGTAGCATATGCTTTTGTAGTACTATCGTTATACTTAACAGCATCTATAGTTGCAGTTGCGCCTTGTGAGGCACAAGCATCTGCAGCTGAAACATTTGCTGAAACATTTGCGACATCTACGAAGTTATATACTGGTAACATTACCTGTAAACCTTCTGCAGTTACTAATCTATCGGAGTATACAAGACCTCCAGAAACAGAAGTGCTAACAGTAATTGTAGCATTTTCTGTTGTATCATTAGCAACAAAGGTAATTGTAATATCACCTAAGTCAATATCCTCATTAAGACCTTCGATCTTATTTGATCCCGTGAAGTCTTCTCCACCAGGAACTAAGTTATCTAGTTCTAGTGTAGGCTCATCATCGCTAGTTGCATCAACACTACTAACCTTGAAAGCATAAGAATAACCTTCATCGTTCTTAATGTATGTAACCACAAATGATGTGTCTTGATCCTCAACAAGAGTCAAGTTGAATGAAGAACTACCCCCAGTTGAATTAGCTGTGAATAGATTATTTGCATCTTCACCAGTACCTGTAAAGTTAGCAGATGTAGAAGACCTATAAATAATAGGTAAACTCAAGCTACCGTCTTTAATCTCAGTGTCTAATGTGATGTAGTTCTCGCTTGAAATAAGTTCTGTACTTTCAGTAGTTTCTGGAAAATTAATTCCACCGTAAACCAACTTAACAGCACCGAACAATGGTATTGTAAGCTCTCCAGAATCCCCAGTTAAGAACTGGTCGTCATCTGCAGCCCATGTAAGGCTAACAAGACCTGTGCTTATGTTAGCAGAAAGTCCATCAACATTATTGTTGTTAAGTTGAACTGTTTTTCCACTATCAAGAACAATCTTTCCAGCACCAATAGAAAATTCTACTTCACTAATACCTGTATCCTTTGAAGAATACCTTACATCTTTAGCTACAACATAAACATCATCATCACCTGTTGACAATTCTGTTAATTTATCATAACCTCCATCAGTTAATTGATCTGATGTAACACCATTTACTGTGAAAACAGCACCATCACTATAGATTGAAGCTGAAACATCATAAGATACTCCACCAACAACAACAGTTGCGCTATCTCCTTCTTGGATTACTACACTTGATGCAGTGTCCAAAAGAGTTATAGTGTCTGCGTCTGAAGAAAGAACATAATAGTCCTTACCAAGGATAGACATATCCTTACTTGCAAGGTCAGACATGTTCAATGCGTCTTCAAAAGTAAGATTGTAAGTTAAAACATTACCTTCATCAGCATACATAATACCTAGTGTTGGCTCCCTGTCATCTAAATCGTTATTTACGATTAATTCAGTTTGCTCGTTAGCTAAGTAAATCTTCTGATTATAGTCATATTCTGTATCACTTACTCCTTCAAAGATTCCGTCAGCCAATAAATCAGGAAATTCATCTTTATCCAATTTACCATCAGATAAAACATTTGTTTGTAATGCCTCTCCGTGATTTAATGCTTCGTTTGTTTTTTCAAGCTTGTATGATTCACCACCTTCAACAGTAGTTGAACCGCTACCATCGCTTACTAAAGCTGCGTTAATATCGCTTTGAATTGTAGTTGCAGCAACCATATCTGATTCAGCAGCATCAGCACCATATACAACAGCGGAATTTCCGGCGTTAAAAGGAGCTGGGTAAGCTACAGCAGCAGCTATACCTACAGTTGAACCTAGAAGTGCTAAACTACCAGCAACACTAACAGCTTTTCTAAACATTTTTTTCATTTATTATTAAACCTCCTTTCAGCACCATTAGGTTAACCGCCTTATTCAAGGCCTCGAAAAATTTCGAGTTAGCGTTTCTAATAGCCTGGTCAGGATCTTATAACTAGGGAGTGCTATAAGGTCATCTCTTGCTTTACAAAGTAAAGCACCTAGTTTTTACGTTACTAGTAAACTAATAACGCTTATTCATAACAGAAACTCTTCCTTTATAAAGCTTGTGCCTCATATCGTCGATAAACTGCTATGCTTATACCCGGAATCAGTCCACCCTTTATAAGTGTTTCGGTGTCTGTACAAAAAGTAACATATTTTTTCAAAAGGGTAAAAAACCACTGGCAAAAAATGCCACCTACCCATAAATTTATAAACTTCTTGCCCTAAAATAACTCATGGCACCGAAGACAAAAACCAGATATCTACGACTTAACGCAACTGAGAGAAGTTTTGTATCAAAAATCTTAAATGAAAAATCCAAAAACCCTCATGCCGACCTTGAGCTACTAAAAAACCTTTTGACAAAAGAAAAAGCAAAGATTCTACATGCTATAAAAGCAAAAAATCCCCACTCAATCTATCAACTTTCAATAATTTTAAAGAGAGATCAAAAGAGTGTTAGGCGAGATTTAAAAGTATTGGATAGGTTTGGATTTATCGATTACGAAACAATAAGAAATGGGAATAAAACATCCCATAAGCCGATTCTGGCTGCAAATAAAATGATTCTTGAGATCTCGATTTAGCAAGAATCGTATCTTAGTTCTTTGGATTCTGGGGAGCCTTTCTTTTTAAGAAAGGGAGCCTAAAATGATTTTTGAGATTTCGATTTAACTATAACTAACAAGCCTTTAATAAAACGTATGTATTATTTAGGGAGCCCATGGGACGCTCAAAGGATCTATAATGGCTATTTGTACAATTCCCCACATAAACCGGACTAAATCCGGGAACATAATCTACTACCCCTGAATTATCTTCATAGAACTCAATAGAAAAACCCGAGACTGTGCTTTCTGTTTTATGCGCGGCGGTTAAGGCTTCAATTAATAGACCTTCTAGAACCACGCAAGAGTCTCGCGGGTCATTTCCGCATCTTTGTCCTGAATAACAATTGTTAAACATATCTAAAACTGTTTGTTTATCCTGGTTTATTGAACAAGAAGTAGTATAATGCATAATCGAAGACATTAGATTTTCTAGTAAAACGTCATCTGTGCTATTGGGACCCTTGTTGTTTGTGAAACTATATATTAAGAAAATCATTAATCCTACAGTTACTAAGACTACTATTAGTGCAAAACCCACAATTTCCTGCTGTCCCCCTTTGCCTCTCATAATAATACAATCGAGAAGAATTTATTTAAATGTATGGTTGAAAACACCACCCAAAAGAAACAACCCTAATTATAAAAACTAACTCTTCTCCTAATCTTGATGGCAACTGCAGTCCCTACTAAATCAATAGAATCTTCGAATAATTCCCCGACAAAAACTCCTCAGAAGAAGAAATCATTTGCTAAAAAACCGCTGAAAAAAGTTCAGGTCATAGCACTTTCATATTATTCTAGAAAAGACATCCAGCAGGCTATGTTTGATTTTTGTAAGAATCGTGAGACTGTAGCTAATTTTAATAACGACTTTTTTGCCAAGAGGCCTGACTGTTTTGACTATCCAACCGACATTGCTAATTCTGCTAGGAATGGTGCGACCTCGTTTCATTGTTCAGAAGAATTATGGGAAGACCCCTTGAAAATCAAAACCGATATGAGCCCGAAGCAATATAACGAAATAAAAATTGGATGGGATTTTTTAATTGATATTGACTCACCCTTTTTAGATTATGGGAAAATCGCTGCTAGACTTTTGACTGAACAACTAGAAAAGCATGGGGTGCAAAATTATGGGATAAAGTTTTCTGGGTCTAATGGCTTTCATATAATTGTGCCGTTTAAGTCGTTTCCCGAGGAAGTAGATGGAGAGAAAACAAAGGACAACTTTCCTGAGTGGCCAAGGCTTATTGCCGGGTATTTATTTAGCAAGATTAGGGAGCCGATGAACCAAGAGATTTTGAATTTGACTGGGCGAGAAAAACTAGAGGAAAAGGGGGAACTAAAGTCTGAGAATATTTGTCCTACTTGTGGAACTCCTACTGTGAAAAAAAACATTGGCAAATACATATGTCGAGATATTAAATGCCGGACAGAAGTTGAGCATATGAAGTCTAACAGGAAGGAGATAATTTGTGCGTCTTGTAATGGGAAAATGGACAGGGTTTCAAGCAGAGAAATAGATTTTTGTGAAAATTGTAAAATCAATACCGCAAAGCTTGAGGCAGTAAGTAACTATGGCGGGCAAATCCGAAAAAATACAACTCAAGAATTTAAAATAGAAGACACTATAAAATCCACTGAAGATGCGGTTGATGTTGTTTTGGTTTCATCCAGGCATCTTTTTAGAGCGCCTTATTCGCTGCATGAAAAGACAGCATTTGCTTCTATTGTAGTTGACAAATCTCAAGTTCAAGACTTTAAGCCAACGGATGCTGACCCTTTAAAAATTAAAGAAACAAAATCTTTTATGCCTGAGTGTGAAGCTGGAGAAGCGAGAAATTTACTTTTGAGTGCTTTGGAATGGGGCAAGGAAAGTCAGCCGAAAGAAAAGCCAAAGCAATTTACGGGGGAATCCATTGATTTGAAAGGGCTTACTATTAGTGAGGATATGTTTCCTCCAGTAATTAAAAAAATCTTGGTTGGAATTCCGGACGACGGTCGAAAGAGGGCCCTCTCGCTCCTCTTGTCATTTTACACAAGCTTAGAATTTCCAAAAGAATATATTGAAGAAAGAATAGCTGAGTGGAATGAGAAAAATTATACGCCACTAAAACAAGGCTATATTAAGTCTCAGGTGGAATGGCATATTAGAAACAAAAGGCTTCCTCCTAATTACGACAAGCCAATTTACAAGGAGTTTGGGATTCGGGGGCCGCCGGCTGCAGGGATAAAAAATCCGATAAACTATACTATTAAGAGGGCGATGCGGAATGCTGGAAAAAGGGGCTCCATGGAGAAATGAGGTTTTCACTATTTTTGGCGAGGGCGATTAATCGCGCAAGAGCCCGAGAGACAAGGGTGGGTATAAACGAAGTGAAGTAGTGGGTATATTGTGGAAACCACTAATTTTGATTATACGATTAAGAAGGCGATACGGGGGAAGGGGAGGAGTAAATAGGTTATTTTGTTGCAACAATTATCATATCTTCTGAATTTGGATCATATTTTTTTCCATTCCAATCGGAATACACTTCTACTTTTTTAAATCCTACCAACTTACATAATCTTATAAATTCCTCTTTAGAGTAAACTCTCACTGAATATTCTTTTGATTCTATGCTCTTTCCTTTCTCAACTACCCATACTCCGTGATTTCTCTTTGTCTCCGGATTGTAAAATTCTATTTGCCTTAGGAACCCTCCTCCAACGAGGGGCCTTTTTTCATACTCTCTGAACTTACCATTTAATACTCTAGGAATATTGACGTCTGTGTGCATAAGGAATATTCCCTCCGGCTTTAATGCCTCATAAAAATTTTTTAACACCTTAAGGTTATCCTCATCTTTATCAAAGAAACCAAAAGAATACCACATATTAATTAATGCATCAAATTTATTTTTGCATTTTAACTTTAACATGTTCTTTTTTATGAAACTTACCCTAACCCCTTTTCTTTTTGCAATCTTTTTTGCAATCTTTAATTCAAACGAATTAATATCAGCGCCGACAACCCTTAGTCCCTTTTTTGCAAGCCAAATACTGTGCCTCCCGTATCCGCAGGGACAATCCAACAAAAAGTCTCCAGTCTTCAATTTACAAATATTTAAAACACCTCTAGCTTCTTCTTCCGTTCTCTGCTGTAAGGTCATGCTTCTATCTTCGTGATATCCCACTAGAGAATTGTCTCCCATCATATAATGCTTCCCGAAGAAGCCGAACTTTTCTTCCCACCAATTCTTTTCCATGTTAAAACTCCCTATACCTTGCATTCCCGGTATGGCCATAAACATCTAAATGTAAGGATTTATTTGAGCCGAAATGTGTTCGCATTGTCTTTATTTCAAGTTTTTTTAATATTTTTTCTGTTTTCCTTAAAATCTCAAAGCCTTCTTTTGGCTCTTTAATATTATTGGACAGGTGAGCAAATGGCACAACAACAGCAGTTTTTCTTCCAACTTCTAAACACATCTTCTTGATTGCCTCAGCAGCCTTGCTGGAAACTACTTTTTGCTCGTCTTTCGTTTCTACGGTTATAAATGCCACAACACAATCTCTACAGAACTGCGTCCTTTTCCCATCAAGACCTTCCAAGAATATACCACTTGGGCGATTTGCAAAGCTGTCAAACCTGGCACCATAATTTTCTGCATGAAATAGTAACATCCTCATGACCTTTGCTCCCTATCAAGTTTATTCAAAAAACGCTTCACTTTTCTTTGTGCAAAATACCCCAGAGGAGCCTCAGTCCCATCAGGTCTTTTCCCGATATTAATCCGATAATCTCCACGCCTGCACACGGCTTCGATACCACTCATCGCATCCCTTAAATCATTTGTGAACCCAACAATCCTTCCTGCCAAAAAGGGATTGGTGCTAGTAATATAGTACTCCCCCTCTTTCCAAACATACATATTTTTTCCAGAATCAATTGAATTAAATCCTAATATATTTACAACTGTTTTTCTATCCATCTTTTTATTCTGGCCTCCTTTCATCATTTAGTAAGCTCTCTAATTCTCCTGCCAACTTGTCAACAGGTGTATGATTTGAAACAAGCCTTAACCAATACTTAGCAGAATTTCCTTGTAAATCATCGTTATAATTTTCAACGACTTTTCTTACTAGGATACCTTGGGGACTTAGCCAAACACAAGAATCCCCCACATCTATGCGAGTTGTATGGTCATCTAAATATGTCTCCACTTCTCTTGCAAATTTTGCAACCCTTTGTTGTCTTTCTAAATTTACCTCTCTACCATAAAGATCGCCCATAATCCCCAATCCTTTACTGTATCTTGTTTCAGGCTCTTTCCATTCTGCATTCATTCTTCCGCTCCCAGCCTATCTCTTAATTTATAAACTCGCACCAGTTCTGATAACTCCATTTTATAATCTCCCGTAGGCGAATGGACCTTAGCCTCTCCTCTGTTAATTGCTCTTTCTAACTCATCTATGACCCACCATGCCATTGTGCCATCACACCTTGCTAAATTTAAAGACCGAATTTGCTGCATCTCTACTCCATCTAATTTATCAAGCAAATTATTTAGTGTTCCAATTTTTCTTATAGCACCATCACAATCTTCTTGCTGCATTTTCTCATACGCACTTCCAAACGCATCTCCGAGTGAATATACAAATTGGATTGCGTTTCTAGAAAGCTGAGACATTTCTTGTTTATTTTCCACTTGCCTTGAATATTCCATTTAATTCATCCAACCCTATTCTCAACAAAGAAACAACTTGGATATAATCATGAGAGGGTTTGCCCGAATGCACATCTTTAACAACATAGAGATCTGGCTCATCTGTTGTAAATAAAACTCTTGAAAAATGACTTGGCTCTAATTCATATTCGCCAGTAGAATTATTATATACTTCATATGCGAAAGGCCCCTCTTTGTCCCAATGACAAAGTCCCCGAGAAGGATCTATTTCTTTTCTAGCTGGTTCCCATCTGGGTAAATCTACTGAGGTTTCTTTCCAGACTCCCAACTCTTTTAATTTTTTAACAGCAAATCTATTTTCTGCCAAACTTCTTCTTGGATTTCTCACCCTGGGTAATTTAGCATCCAAAACTAAGCTACTGTCATCAAAGGCACGCCTGGGATCGAAATTTTTTCTTACATCATACTCATAATGTATTACTTTATTTTCCATAAATTTACTATGTGTCGTCACTAGTTAAAAATTACTTTCATCTTTTTTGTCAAAAGCATAATATTTATAAAGTTACTAAGTTATTGTAAAATATGACTCTTAAATTAGATAAGAAAGACAAGGAGCTGCTTTACTTGCTAGATGTTAATGCGAGGCTAACATACTCACAGCTGGGTAAAAAACTTCGGATGTCAAAACAAGTTGTCAAATATAGAATCGAAAGACTTGAGAAATTAGGGATTATTCGAGGATATTATTCACTTATTGATACATCTAGGCTTGGGATGACCTCTTTTAGAACCTACATTAAATTAAGGAACACAACTAAAGAACAAAGAGAGAAGATAGTGGGCTACTTAAAAAAACAAAAAAATATTTGGGCTGTTGTTTTGATGAGTGGAAAATGGGACATTGCCCTTGGAATTGGTGTTGAAAGTATATACCAATATTATGAAATCTGGGAGAGTATCTTAAAAAAATATCTTAAGAATATTCACGACTACAAAACTTCTGTTTACTCTCCAATCTTTCATTATGCGTGTGCATACCTTACAGAGAAAGGGGACTCTTCTCCTATTCGGGTTCTTGGAGGAGGAAAAAAACAAAAATTTGATAAAGGGGATGTTGATATTCTTATTCAAATATCTAAAAATGCTAGAATATCCTTAGTTGACTTGTCTGAAAAAGTCAATCTTTCAACTCAGACCTTGAGTCAAAAAATAAAGCAACTTGAAAAAGTAGGAATTATCCAAGGATATCGAGCAAATATTGATGTGGGGAAACTAGGGTATAAATTTTATAAAACTGAGATTAGGCTTTCGGACTATAACAGAATAGACTCTCTTTTGGACTTTTGCCATATGCATCCTAATATTTATCAAGTAGACAAAACCATTGGAGGAGAGACAATTGAAATTGAATTTCATGTAAAGTCCCTTTCTAGAATGCATGAAATAATTGAGGAAATTAATAAAAAATTTAACAATATTATAGAGAGATTGGACTACCTAGATGTTTTGAGTTTTGAAAAAGCAACTTTTATGCCTGAGGATGTGTTAGAGTAACCTTTAAAAACCCTTCCTACTCTCATATTTTATCAGGTGCGGAATTCGCGAAAGCGAAGAGTAGCGTTAACTCCTGAAACGAGATTATACGATGGTTACAAAAAAAGAAACAACTGAAGCTAAAGATGCAAAAGCAACAGATGAGATCCCAAGGCCTACAACAAAGGTTGCTAAAGTCGAAGATGGCGGAAGCGTTAAAGAAGAAACTATTCTAACAGACCTTGAAGATTATATTAAGACAGCTTCATATCTAGGAACAAAAGTGATTACTCCTTCTATGAGAAAATATGTTTACAGAAGAAGGCTGGATGGGCTTGCTATTCTTAATACCTTGCTTGTGGATAAAAAATTAGCTGATGCGATTGATTTCATTAAACAATATAAGCCAGACGAATGGACTTTAGTTTGTAAAAGAGAGGCTGGATGGCGTGCGGCTAAGATGTTTAGTGAGCTTACAGGGGTTAGAACATTTACAAAGAAATATCCTAGTGGGGTTTTGACAAATACTGAATTAGATAACTTCTTTGAGACAAAAATGATTATGATTTGTGATCCGTGGTTAGACAAGAACGCATTAAAGGACGCAAAGAGAGTTAGAATCCCTGTTTGTGGTGTATGTGACACTAATAACCATACGGCGGACGTGGATGTTGTTGCAATTGCAAATAATAAATCCAACAAGTCTTTGGGATTGATCTTCTGGCTTTTGGCTAGGGAATATATGAAAGCACATAAAATTGATAAACCACTTCCAAGCTTAGAAGACTTTGTTGGAGAAGAATTAGTTCTAGAAGAGCCTAAGAAAAAGAAGAAATTAGCTGAGAAGAAAGAAAAGGAACTGAAAAGTGCTGAGGCTGCAATTGAGGAGAGGATGAAACAAATCGCAGAATCTCAAGACGAGGCAGTAAAAGAAGAATTGAAGGCAAAAGAAGGATCGGCAGAGGATGTTCAGGTGGGTGAAGGTGCGGAGCAGGGTGTTTAGAGATATTTTGTGATTATATAAATTTTTGGAATTTACTAAATTTGGCGAGAGTCGACAATAATAATTATAATATAAACGGCTCGAGAGATAGGGGGCGAGGCTCTACTATTTTAACAAAATTTACAGACGAAAGATTCAATTAATAAATGAGCGTGGCTCAACTATCTGGGTGGTTTGTGGGTGGGGAATCTTGAGAAAATTAAACAAAATGTGTTGGCCCAGTTGAGTAGTGGGCTTGTATGATAAATTCCAAGAGAAAAATATCTCTGAGGGGTGGGTGTTCAGGTGGGGGGAGTTAGCGAAGGGGTTTAGAGATATTTTTGAAATTTACTTAGTTTCTGATTTTTATACTATTCCAACTAGCAGCATCCTTAAATGCCCCACTAAGGAGGAGATCCGCTGGAGGAGGTCCATTCAGTCTTTCTCTTGTTCTTTTAGCAATTTCAAAAAGCTCTCTGGGTGCACCTTTTTCATCTATTAATTTA
>CAZAZO010000019.1:0-2674 GCA_964489675.1 Candidatus Woesearchaeota archaeon
GATAGGGTGGAGGTTGATTATCCTGGATTGGAGAGAGATTATGCTACGAACAATTTTTTGCTTGATTTAGTGGTATATTGGCCAATGGATGGAGATTTAAATGATGCTGTAGGCAGTAACGATGGAGCATGCACAGGAAATGATTGTCCTAGCTATGTTGATGGTAAATTTGGACAGGCTGGGAAATTTGACGGTAGCGGGACTAGGGATGGAGTTGCTCCAGGTGACAATGTCGCTGTTAATGAAAGCGTAACTCGAACAGATGGTTATCCGGAGGGTGCTACTTATAGTGTTTGGGTTAATGTTGATACGGATGCTGAGGATAGAATGAGCTTATTCCGAGGTCATCCAACAAAGAATCATATAGAAATATATTCTTCTGGAAAATATTTTAGGACAGAGGCGGCTATAGAGAATCAATATAGTTTCGGAACTAGTTTCTTTTCCGATGTCGTTCGAGGAGAATGGTCACATTTTGTAATTGTTTTTGCGGAGAGTGAGCCGAATAGACCTGTTCGATGGTACCAAAATGGGGAGTTGTTTCATACGGGCAGTATGTCTGGGGGCGGAAGTCCTGGTACTGAATATTTTAGTTTTGGTAGCATTGGAAGATCAACTGGACGAGTAGGCTATTTATATGCTAAAAGTTTTGATGGAGCAATTGATGAGGTAATGATTTTTGATAAAGCTTTAAGTGATAGTGAAGTTAGGGCTCTTTATGAAATGGAATAGTTTTTTACATCATATAACTCCAGTACAATAATTCTTAAAAGCTCATCTGTGCATGCTTTCTTGTGCCAAGAGTATCATATAAAATGATTCATGTGGCATTTTAGGAGAAATAAATATGCCAGAAGAAGTAATCAGCAATGAAAGTGAAAGGACTATTGGAAAAGATGCTCAGCGAAATAATATTTTAGCGGCTAAAGTGATTTCTGAGGCTATTAAGACTACCCTTGGGCCTCGGGGGATGGACAAGATGATGGTGGATAGGTCTGGTGGGGTGATAATTACTAATGATGGAGCCACTATTTTAGACGAAATGGAAATTGAACATCCGGCGGCAAAGATGATAGTTGAAATTGCTAAAACGCAAGAGGAAGAAGTGGGGGATGGAACTACTACGTCAGTTATGCTTGCGGGAAGGCTTTTGGAGAATGCAGAAAAATTATTGGATAGGAAAATACATCCAACAGTTATTACGAAGGGATATCGATGGGCAGCCAACAAAGCCTTGAAGTTTTTAGAGGAGCTTTCAACGGAGATTGATACAGAAGAGGATCTTGAGAAAATAACACATACTGCAATGACGGGCAAAGGTGTTGAATACGTAAAGGAAAAATTAGGTGAGATTGTGGTAGGAGCAGTAAAAATAGTTGCTGAAGGGAGAAGTTTTGACAAGAGTGATATTAGAATTCAGAAGAGAAAGGGTCAAGAGGTGGAGAAGAGTTCGTTAATTAAAGGAATAGTTTTGGATAGTGGGAAGGCTAATTCTCATATGCCACAAAAAATAGAGGGGGCTAGAATAGCTTTAATAGAAGAATCCTTGGAAGTAAAAGGTCCCGAGGCTGAGGCGAAAATTTCTGTTTCTTCTCCAGAGCAATTGCAACAATTTATTTCACAAGAAGATAGGGCTTTAAAAGAAATGGTGGAAAAGATAAGGAATAGTGGTGCTAATGTTGTGATATGTCAGAAGGGAATTGATGAAGTTGTCCAGTTTTATTTGGCCAAAGAAGGAATTTATGGGGTTAGAAGAATTCCAAAAAGTGATATGGCAGCTATATCAAAGTCGACTGGGGCTAGAGTGGTGTCAAAACTTGAGGAATTAGAAAAGATGGACTTGGGGGCGGCAGGAGTGGTTGAGGAAAGAAGGGAAAATGATGATTTTGCGACGTATATAACAGAGTGTGAAAGGCCGGAGGTTGTAACTATTGTAATTAGGGGTGGGACTGACCATGTGATAGATGAAGTTCAGCGAGCGATAGAGGATGCTTTGGGGGATTTATCTTCGGCCCTTAAGGATTCAAGAGTTGTTGCTGGCGGAGGAGCAATTGAGATTGAACTTAATAGAAAGCTTTTGGAATATTCAAATACGCTTGCGGGCCGAGAAAGGTTAGCTGTTGAGGAGTTTGCTAATGCATTAGAATTTATTCCGGTAACTTTGGCAGAAAATGCGGGGCTAGATCCAATAGATATTTTGGCTGAATTAAAAGCTAGCCACGATGCTGGAAATAAAAATAACGGGCTAAATCTTTTTAGTGAATCGATAGAAGATAATGTTTTGGGTGGTATAATTGAGCCCAGAAGGGTAAAAGAACAGGCAATTTCCTCTGCTGTAGAAGTTGCAATAATGATACTTAGAATTGATGATGTAATAGCTGCGAAAGGTACTTCTTCGACGGGTGGTGGTAATAATTCTCAGATGATAAACTATGATTAATTTGTTATTTATTAGTGCAACTAAAGCTTTATAAAACAAATTAGATTTTTTATTTTATGGAAGAAGAAATGACTCAACCAGTTGAGGAATCTCAAGAAGCTGCACCTGTAGCTGAAGAGACAACTCAAGAAGAGAGTGTAGAGGAAACTTCTGAAGAAGCAACTTCTGAGCCTGAGGTGGCAGAAGAAGCAACTGAAGAAGTAGCCGAAGAAGCTGCACCTGAAGAAACTGAAG
>CAZAZO010000019.1:2774-10683 GCA_964489675.1 Candidatus Woesearchaeota archaeon
TAGCCGAAGAAGCTGCACCTGAAGAAACTGAAGCAGAGGCTGAAGAAGCACCAGCTGAAGTATCTGAAGAAGCACCAGCTGAAGAGGCATCTGAAGAGGTTGCTGAAACTTCTGAAGAAGTAGCCATCGAGGCTGCATCTGAGGAATCAGAAGCAGAATCTGAGGAAGCTGAAACTGCACCAGCAGAAGAAGCAACTGAAGAAGTAGCCGAAGAAGCTGCACCTGAAGAAACTGAAGCAGAGGCTGAAGAAGCACCAGCAGAAGTATCTGAAGAAGCACCAGCTGAAACTGCATCTGAGGAATCAGAAGCAGAATAAACTATCTAGACTCTTTATTTTGAATTTTTTTTAAAAGAGCTAAGGCGGAAGGGACCGCTTTAGATTCTATTTTTATTTGCATTTGAATGGTATGCCGTGTGTTAGTTGATTACATAAATTTAAAAGTTAAAAGGTATATCTTATCGTATGCAAAAAGAGGTTAAAATAGAGAGATCTTTGCGACAGGATGTTTTTTTAAAGAAAGGAACGGGGCATATAGAGATGCTTTTGGGTTTTACCTTTTTTGTAGGAACAGTATTGTTTTTGTTTGTTGTTATAAATATAGGTTTGTCTGAGTCTAGTGACAATATGTTTTTGTTGGAAAAATTGGAAAGTCAATTTAAGGAAGAGGTTGGCACTCAGGTGATTAGTTTTTTTGTTAAATTAGGTGCCCCCCTCGTAGGTTGTATTCAGATTGATCTTTTAGAGTATGATCTTAATTCGTCACTGTCTTCAAAGCTGAAGTTTGAAGATCAAAATGTTTCTTCTGGTTTTGACGGTTCGGTCTTAAATGTGGAGGCAGGCTATCAAGAATTTTATGTCTATTTAAGCGATGGGTTTGCAAACGAGTCACTTTCGGGATGCTCCTCTGCTGTTGGTGCAACAATTGGTCCCTTAAAAAATGATATTTATTATAGTATAGAGAAAATAGAGAATTTAAAATCAGAATATTATGCAGGCTATGAAACAGCGCAGTCTAGAATGGGAATAGGTGGCATATATGATTTTGCAATAGAATTTGAGGATGGGAGTTTATCTATGAATAAAACGATATCGCAGAATGTAGATATTTATACGATGCCATTTTCAATAATGACTGTTGATGAGGATGGGGTGATTGAGTCAAAAGATGGGGTGTTTAAAATATGGTGAATTCTAGGGGGTGGTTTAAGGTGTTTGAAGCGATAATGGCATGCTTGATTTTATTGGGAGTTTTTTTGTTTGTCTTTGAGGATAAAATAGAAAGTGAAGATACTGCTCCTTTCTCTAAGGAGGCCTTGGAGATTATATTAGATGATATTTTATTAAATGAAACAATGCGAGAGGCTGTTTTGGATGAGGATGAGTTGAAAATAAGAAGTCATATTGAGGGTAGTTTAAATGATTTTTATAATTTTTCTTTTGTGGTGTGTGACTTGGGGAGTGGGTGTTATTTGGAGGAGGGAAGTGGGGATATTTTTACGGGGCAAAGAATTGTTTCAGTAGATCAGGCAGATTACCTTGCCAAAGAATTAAGATTGGGGGTGTGGAAGAAATAAAATGGCGAATATAAGTTATCTATGGCAGTTAATTAATTCTATGCAGGATGCTACAAAAAGATTAGAGGCAGCTTTGAGAGGGGAAAGTCCAGCAGAGGTTACAAGGCTTAAGGCGTTTGTTTTTGATCTTCAGCAAGCAATTAAACAGGAGATTGAGCAGAAAGGTGGAAAGTAAATTAATGAGCAATGTGTCTGAGGAAGCGAAGCTTTTGGAGTTAATTAGGGGTAGTGAGGAGGAGGTCCGGGACAAGATGACAATAGAGGTGCTAAAACAAATCAAAATACTTAATGATTCATATTTAGATATTCTAAATGGGATGGAGGCCAAGGCTAAAATAAAAAAGATCAAAAATTTAAAAGGAGATGGGAGCGTGTATGTTTCTGCAAAGGATAAAGCAAGTTATTTAAAATCAAATAAGAAGCTGGGGTCTTTGTCTAAGAATGAGAAGGTTAACAAAAAAGTTAAGGGGGGTAATATTTATATTAATTTGTCAACGAGGATGTTTAATGGAGTTTCTCAAAAATTAGCTCCCAGAATGAGTGATTTGACGAATGATTTGAGAGCTGCTAATATACCGCTTGTGACGACAACATATATTTCTTTATTGATATTTTCATGTATATTAAGTTTGCTTGCGGGGGTTGGGCTATTTATATTACATGGGGGAAAGTATATTTGGGCTATTGTTCTTTTGCCGCTTTTGTGTTTTTTCTTGTTTTATACATATCCGTCGTCGAGAGCGTCAGAAATAGATAAGAAAATTAATTATGAAATACCATTTGCTACAATTCACATGGGAGCGATTGCTGGGTCCAACATAGGTCCTGTTAGACTTTTTGAAATACTTAGTGAGTCAAAAGAATATCCAACATTAGGATTTGAGGTTAAAAAAGTTTTAAATCAGGTAAAGGTTTTCGGATATAATATAACGAATTCTTTGAAAAATGTGGCAGCAAAGACTAGAAATACAAAGTTGGCTGAGCTTCTTGGTGGGATTGCAACTAATATAAGTACGGGCGGAGAGTTAAAAAATTATTTGGAGAAAAAGTCAGAGAGTTTTTTGACGGACTATAAGTTGGAGAGACAAAGTTATATGGATTTGGCGGGGACATTTTTGGATATTTATATATCTATTTTAATAGCAGCTCCATTGATTTTAATTCTTCTTTTACTTGTAATGACGATGATTGGGGCGAAATTTGGAGGGCTTGGGATTAACGCTTTGATATTTGTGAGCATACTTGCTGTCATAATACTTAATATAATTTTTATAGTAATATTAAATTTAAAACAACCTGAAATATAATGAAAAAAACAATGTTGATTGACGCTGCAATAATAATTCTAGGTTTAACCTTGGTTGGAATAAGTTATATTATGTTTGACATAACTGCTAACTTTTATCTTTCAATATTGCTGGGGGGGATATTGGTAATATCTCCGGCGATATTTAGAATAATAAGATTTCAAATGATTTTGAGGGAGAAGGAGTCCAAGTTTTTAGAATTTACAAGAGACTTAGTGGAAAATGTTAAGAGTGGTACTCCGGTGAATCGTTCAATTATAAATCTTAGAAATAGGGACTATGGTGCATTAAATGAGAATATAGAAAAGTTGGCCAACCAAATAAAACTGGGTATTGGACTTGAAACTTCGCTTGGGACTTTCGCAAAAGAAACTAGAAGTCCAATGATAAAAAGAGCTGTTGAGCTTATATCACAGGCGGAAAGGGCGGGTGGAGAGGTGGAAAAAATAATAGAGTCAGTCTCGCAGTCAGTCTCGCAAATAGAAACCTTGAAAAAAGAGAGGCAGTCCACCATTTCTACCTTGACGGTTCAAGGGTATATCATTTTTATCATTTTTATCGGGATTATGTTGGTTTTGGAATATATGATTTTACCGATGATGGGGGATATTCCGGGGGTTAGTGGGGGCGGAATAAACGTTAAGTCAGTTGAGGTTGCAAGTCTTTCAACGCCACTGCTTTTGATCATGCTAACTCAAGCGTTATTTGCGGGACTTGTAATTGGAAAATTGGCTTATGGAAAGTTAAAATATGGAATAAGGCACTCTTTCATATTGATTTTAATAACGCTTCTAATAATTTTTGGGGCTAGGGTTATCTTTGGATAAATTCTCAAATAACCCTAGAAGTGATTTTGAGACAGATTAAATAAAGTTAAAAAGTAGATTTTGTATAGGGATATTATGTGGAAGATTAAATATAAGCTAAAACATAATTGTATTTTTGGAACCAACTGTGTAAGGGCGGATGTTGTTTGTGTGAATATGTCTTTTAATGCATTTAGGAGGGGTAAGAGTTATTATGTGTATCATTTCGGGACAGTCTTTGGGGATAATTACAAGAAATTTCTCAGACTCTTAAAAAAGGATAAGAGAACGGAATATTTAGAAACAGATGGCAGAACATTTATAATTTTAGAAAAAAGGTCATCAAGGGAAACTCCGGGGATGTATTTGAATCCAGAGATAATTTATGTAAAGCCATTTTATGTTGATTCTAGTGGATATGAGACGGTTGAACTGGCAGCAATAAAAAAAGAAATTTTGATTGAATATCTTAGTCATTTTAAGGATGCTGAAATTATAAGCATTAAACAAACCAAGCTAAAAGATATTTATTTTCCGAAGCTAAGCCCGGACTTTACCCAGCATCAAAGAGATGCACTGGAGATTGCAAGAGAGAATGGCTATTATAACTTTCCAAAAAAAATAGATTTGAATAAACTTGCAAAAAAAGCAGGTCTTTCTAAGTCCACATTTAGAGAGCATCTTAAGAGGGCTGAGG
Source organism: Candidatus Woesearchaeota archaeon (assembly GCA_964489675.1). GTDB lineage: Archaea > Nanobdellota > Nanobdellia > Pacearchaeales > GW2011-AR1 > JAGVXH01. The sequence continues at coordinate 7,161 of CAZAZO010000019.1, forward strand.
CGAAAGTATTGAGTAATTCAATAGAATAATTCTAAAGCCCGTTCATGAGCGGTGAAAATTAATTATAGTGTTATTGGTGTATTCTTTTGGCGGAGAAAGAGGTTTTGGAGATAAATAAAATGACTACAAATTACGAAAGGACCGTGTGGGGGCGTGTAGAAAAATTAATGCATCGTGGGAAAATTGATAAAGCCATGGAGTATGCAGCCTCTAGAATAAAGAGCCCTGATATTTTGCGAGAAGTGTGCGAGTCAGCAATTGGCTATATGTTCTCTAGGGGCAAGTTTTGCATTGCGGGAAATATTGCAAAAATGATACTCAAAGATTCAGAAGAAGCAAAACGGTTATATGAACATGCAATGTGGGCAGCAAGGGGTGAAAGAAATTTTATTAAAGCAGCGTTAATATCTAAAAAAGACTTAGGAGATAGCGATAGAGCAAATGCCATATGTAGGGAGGGCATAGATTATTACCTAAGTATAGATTACTTTGACAGTATTATTAGAAGAGGATTTGGAAGAGATGCTGAAGATATTGAGAGAGGAACTAGAAAAGCATCGAAGCTTGCAAAGCTTTTAGGTAACCAAGAAGAGGCAGAACGATTATATAAAAAAGCAGAGAGGCAATATAGAGCTTTCAGGTCAGATAGAATAGGGTTTTCTGGGAGAATTCGTCACGTACGTTTAGATAAATATTTTACGCAAAGAGAGTTGGAAGGAATTAGAAATGCAGGATAAAACAAGAAACAAAATTAAAAAAGCACTAGGCTTAGTCGGATATTCATTAATAGGAACTGGAAGACTAACTCAATTGAGAAAAGCTGAAAAAGAGTACAAATACGAAAAACCATTTTTACAATTTAGCAGGGCAATAGGCAGACTTCGTAATTCGTATGAAGGTGGGGACGGTATTGTAGGTTTAAGCGTAGCGCAAGATCTTGCATCAATTCCAGAAGAGGATTTAGAATACGTAATAGCAAGATATTCTCTCGAAGTCCATGGCATGATGATGGGAGATAAAAGAAGAAACCAAATGAAACGGTTAGTTTCTGCTCTTGAATGGGTTAGGGAAGATGATTTAGCATCTAAAGTGTCAATGTGTTTAGAAAATCTAAAATTTAATAGTATGGATTGGATAAGAGAGGGATTAAGGAATCATTCTGATTCCAGAATAAACTCCCTAGGGTGCAGATATCTTTGAAGGCATTAATTAAAGTTAAAAACCTGGTTTCTTTTTATCAACTATGCCATATGATTTAATTATTGGGAGAAACGAGGCTGATAAAAAAGACTTCAAAAAAAGAGGCTTAGCTTATATTGGAAAGAGTTATGTTAAGATGGGGCAATATAGCTCTCTTTCTAATCCGATTTTTTTAGATGTTGCTAGAACTCATGTAATGTTGATTAGCGGGAAGCGGGGGAGTGGCAAGTGTCTTCATGGAGATACTTTGATTTCCCTTGGTGATGGCTCACAAATCTCCATAAAAGATTTAGCTGAAAACAAAGAAAATGTTATGTCATTAAATGAAAATTTAAAGATTGGTTCTGCTAGAAGATCAGAGTTTTTTTCAAGAGAAGTTACTAAATTATTGAAACTAAAACTAAGAAGCGGGAAAGAAATAAAACTTACTCCAGAGCATCCTCTTTTAACTGTCAAGGGCTGGAAACCCGTGCAGGATTTAGCAGTAGGGTCTAGAATTGCAACTCCACGGAAGATAGAAGCATTTGGAAAAAATTCTTTACCCGAATATGAGATAAAATTACTATCTTACCTCTTAGCTGAAGGGCATACTAAAAAGATTGTTTTATTCGCAAATTCAGATGATAAAATTGTAGAAGATTTTGAAAGCTCTTTAAAAGAATTCGATCCTTCATTAAAGCTAGTTAAAGAAAAAGAAAACCACTATAGGATTACTGATCCATGCTGGAAAACAAAGGTATTAAGTCATGATAAGCAAAGAAATAGTAGGGGGCAGTTTCTAAAAGGATCGAAGAACATTGTTAAAAAAAGAAGCATAAGGAAATTAATTGAACGAGAAGAAATGTTTGGTTTATTAGCGATAGAAAAATATATTTCAAAGAATTTAATGAATCTCAATAAAGAGAGTCTTTCTCTATTCTTAAATAGATTATTTAGTTGCGATGGTTCATTATATAAGGCAAATAACTACTGGGAAGGATCTTATTCCTCCTCATCAAAAAAATTGATACGGCAGGTTCACAGCCTTTTGTTGAAGTTTGGCATTCTTTCTAGAATTAGGGACAAAAGGATTGTCCATAAGGGAAAGGAATTCAAGTCCTATGAGGTAGTTATTAATTCAGAAAATCTTGTTAAATTTATTGAGCAAATTGGGTTTTTTGGAGATAAAGCTAAAAAAGAGTTTATTGCTAAACAAGAAATTTTGGCCAAAAAAAGAAATACAAATATAGATACAATTCCTCAAGAAATTTGGGAAAATTTTAAACCGTCTAGCTGGGTAAAAATAGGAAAGGCTCTTAATTACAAGCATCCAAAATCTGCAAGAGAAAGAATTAGGTATGCTCCCTCGAGAAATACTTTATTGAGTGTTGCTGAGGTTGAACAAAATCAGGAACTTCAACTTCTTGCACAATCAGATATTTTCTGGGATGAGGTTAGTTCAGTGGAAGAAATTAATGGAAAGTTCACAGTTTATGACATATCTGTTCCAAAGAATCATAATTTTGTTGCTAATGATATAATAGTTCATAATAGCTACACAATGGGTTCTATCGCTGAGAGCTTGTCTGACTTAAACAAGGAAGAGTCGGGCAACATAGCTTCACTGATTTTTGATACTATGGGAATATATTGGACTATGAAATTTAAGAATGAAAAAGATAAGACATTGCTTAAAGAATGGGGATTAAAATCAAAGAATGTTCCAGTAAAGGTGTTTGCTCCGAGTGGGCACTTTAAAAAGTTAAGAGAAGAGGGGGTTGCAGTGGATAAAGAATTTGCAATAAAGGTGAGTGAGCTAGATGCGACTGACTGGTTAGGGGTTTTTGATTTGGAGTTTACAGATCCAGTTGGAGTTGCAATTGAAAGAGCGATTGCTTCTTTGAAAGAAAATAAAAAAACTTATTCTTTTTCTGATATATTTGATGCGCTAAATGCTTCTGGGGAGAGTGAGCAAAATGCGAAAAGTTCTGCTATGGCTTTTTTTGAGGCGGCTAGGGGGTGGGGAGTTTTTGATGAGAAGAGTGGAACGACAATAAAAGAATTAATTAAGGCGGGAGAAACAACAGTGATAGATTTATCGATGTATGCTAGTATTGGAGCATTTAATATTAGAGCGTTGGTGATAGGGCTTGTTTCAAAGAAATTATTTAATGAGAGAATGAAATCTAGGAAAATAGAGGAGGTTCAGTCAGTTCAGCATGGGGCTTCTTGGGATAAGCATCAAACAATAAGAGATATGCCACTGGTTTGGATATTTATCGATGAGGCGCATGAATTTCTTCCGCATGAGTCAAAGGAGACTGCAAAGCTGTCCGAGATAATG
>CAZAZO010000020.1:0-10587 GCA_964489675.1 Candidatus Woesearchaeota archaeon
ACTGAAGCTTTTGAGAGAAAAGTTATTAACAAAGAAGAAATCAAGGGCTATGCTGATAAGACTAATGCGAAATATATCGAAGTAAAAATTAAGACTAAAAAACAAGAAGGTGACATTGCTGGGACAAAAATGAAGAAATTTTTTAACTTTTGCTTAAGGGGGCTAGCGGGCGGGGGCCAGGAGGTTTTGTTGTCTGAGTTTGATTACGGGGGGGTTGGGCAAAAAGCTACAGGATACATAGATGTAAAAGAGAATAAGAGGATTGAAGTTAGGGGTCCGAGCTTAAAGATGGAGGAGGCCGCTATGAAGTTTGGAAAGGCCAGGAAGGAAGTTTTTGAGAGGGGTGGATATTTATGGGCTATGGAAAACACATCAATAAAGCGAGTTTTAAATAGAGCGAAAAAACAGAGCGCGGATATGGATGTTGTGGCTGAGATGAGGATAGAGTAACTTTAGTATAATAATTGTTATAAACTGGAAGAACCGTAAGAACTTATGGGCGATCCACAATATGCGAAAATGGTCAGAACTATTCAAGCTTTTGCTAACAGGGGCGGAGATGAAGAATTTGAAGAGCTGAGAAGCGATTTAGCCCTACATGTTTTGGAAAGGCTTTTTGATATTTTACCCAGAATAAATACTGAGACTACAGTTTTGGCTTCTGAAGAAGAGATTGCCACTGCCAACCTAAGAAGTGCGAAGCCCAGCTATGACGTTGAAGGTGGTAGGACTACAATAGAAATTCAGTGTTGGGAGGTGAAGACTTATCGGGGAGTGCAACTTGGAAAAGGAACAACTTGTGCTTACAGGGCATTGGAAAAGTTAGTTGGCCCAGACAATAAAAGAGATCCTCAAATCAAAGAATTTGAAAATGGATATAATGCGAAAATTGTTGTGAAATGTGATTGCGAAAATTGTTGTGATTAAACTATCAACAAACAGTAAACAACCAATTAATTTAAATATCAAAAATATCTACTTGTTATATGCTTAAAAAAATAATACTACTTAGTTACAATCCGAAAATAAGAATGTATTTCTATCTCTCTCCATTCCCAATATTAATCATAGGAGTCTTATTGTCAGCAATCCTCATAACCACCACTACCTTAAGTGATAGCTACACGACAATACCCATATTGACTGGAGTAGCATATTTATTTTTATGGGTAATACTGATGTTTTTGCGAATGCGCTATGCCCCTAAGGCTAATGACTTAAGAAAAAGAGAATTTGCCTCCGTCTCAAAAACATGTAATAATTTTATAAATGAAGCAAAGAAGAATGGCTGGAAAGTTGAAAAGGGGTTAGTGATGCCAGATAAAAGCATGTCTTTTAAAATTAATGGAGTTAAAAATAAAACAAAATTTTTACTTGAAAGAGAGCTACTAACCTCAAGTGGGCCCACTCCTAAATACAATACTGCATTTTATATAAAAACAAACAAAAACAAAAATTTTGAGATCAAGCCTTCTGATTTGTATAAGAAAAATATCAAGGGAAATGTGGCTAAATCTGGATTCATTAATAAAACAAATTCAGACCTTACCTGGCTCATGAAAACAAATCCATTTATACAAAAAATTAATTTTCACAATGGCTTGATGGGAGCACTCGTTTTAGATACAATAAATATTCCCACGCATCTCAATAAAGTGATAGAAAAGCTAGTAAAGCTTACAGATACATATAATAATCTATAGTTTTAAAATTTAACAATTAACAAACAGTAAACAGACTATCGTCATCTACATCGAATACTTTTAATCTAACACCACTATCTAACCAGCCATGTGCGTAATTAAGGGCAGCAAAAGCATTCACCCAGTCGTCTTTGTCAAAAAAATGATGAGCGTCGGACACATAATTTGTGACCATGTCGATAATTTCTTTTGACTCCGCCTCTTTTCCCTTAATTATATTTTTTTTGACGATTTCTAGAGCACTTTCAGTTAGATTAAAATATTTTTCAATTTTTTCTTGAGTTATTGTATTGTCTGGCATGAAAATTTTAGTAAAAAAGAGGTTAAAAAGCTAATTATTCGCAAGCCAAAACTTTAAAAGTACGAAATTCCTACTTTATTACATGGAATTAATTAAAGTAAATCCCAAGGGGCAAATAGTTATCCCCAAAAAAATAAGAGCAGAATTTGAAATAACAACCGATTCTGTCTTGGCGCTAGATAAAGTGAGAGATAAGATTGTTATAAAAAAAATTGATACTAAGCTTGTAGATAAAATTAAAAGAAGCCTAGAAGATATCAAGCATGGAAGAATTACAGAGTGGAAGGGCTAGACCTCTTCTTCTAATTTTTTTATGACAAATCCATCATAATTTTTTATTTCAGAAATAATCTCGTTAATAGTATCTTGCTGAGCTTTTTTATTACTTATCCCAACCGCAAGCACAACCATAAGTTGTTTGTAAACTAAAAAATATAATCTTTTTCCGCCAAACTTTTTCTCTCTAAAATACCTTCTCCCCAGAGGTTTTCCTACCTTGTCCCCTCTCTCTTTTAATTGCTTCATTATTTTACTCACTCTTTTTCTGTTGGAGAAATCTAACTTGTTGAAATCCTCTTTGAATTCGTCTGTCACAAAAACTCTAAACATAATCTATAGAAAAAATCTTATTATTTAAATTCTACTAATTATGAAATTACTTCTAACCAGCTCTGAATAAACGCCGCTTACTTCAAAGTTCCCAACGGCGACACGAACTATTCCCTCGATTAATGGCACCTTGGCTTTGTCTGTAAAATCATCAAAGATATCTTTTATTTCATCTCTGTCTAGTGTGATTCTGGCGAACTGCTTCATTCCTCTTCTGGTTAAGACGAGGGGTGTCCCTGGGCCTTGGCACTCTATTTTTGCAATGGAAGGATCATTTAGAATATTTTGTATCTTCGCTAGGCCATTTATTATTCTTGGTCTGCCCTCTACGAAATAAACTTTTTCACCTTCTACAATTGGCTCGGTTTGACCTACCGCATTTTTCATCATGCTTTCTTGGAATTTTTCTGGAGAAGTAGCTGGCACCATTTCTGTGTCTATGACTTGTTTTTTAGGAACGTTAAAATTAATATGGTAAAAACCCTCAAAAATCTCTTTGGTAAATTCAACCATTAAAGGAGACTTTGCAATCTCGCTTGTGTTTATGTTTTTCATAGTTTTGGCAATGGCTTTGGTTTTGTTGGATCGCTAGGAGAAGGCGCTGGAGGAATAGTTGGGCTTGCTTGAGAGGGTGCTTGGGGTGTCTTTGGAGCAGATGGGGTGGCGGGAACAGAAGGAGCGCTAGGGGTAGTTGGTGCAGCAGCCATTGGTGGTTTTGGCATTGCTGGGGCTGACCTTTGGGGCTGAGATGGGACTTGCCTTCTTGCAAGAACTTTATTTTGCTCCATTACAGTATTTACTTTTCTATCTAATTCTATTCTTTTGTCAGCTTCTTTTATTTGTTTTTGAATAAAAACATCTGCGGCCTTTTGATAAATATCTAATAACTTATCTATTCTGTCTGTTAATTCATTGAATCTAACAGAAACACTTACCATTGCTTTTTGTAATCCAACAAAATTATCAACTAAAATTTCATCTCGTGCAATCAAATTTTTGATTAATTTAGCATCAGAAGAACTGCTAGAAGAAGATGATTTTCGAGTAGTTTTTTTCACAGCCTTCTTCTTTTTCTTTTTTACCACCATGATAGGTTATAGTTTTCCTCGTTTATAAATGTTATTAACTATTAACTAAACATTTATTATTACCGTCAACCTTGTTTTTTTATGCCACACCAATGTGTCCACTGTTCAAAAATAATTGATGCGGGAAGCAGAGAAATATTAGAGGGATGTAGCGATTGCGGTGGAAAATTCTTTTTTTACATTAGAGATGAGCAAGCGCAGAAATTAAAAGAACAAAAAGAGATGCCACTTCCAGAACTTGACAAAGTAGACAAAGAAGAAGTTGAAAAAGAAGTGAGAAATATCCTAAAAATTGAAGATGAGGATAAGCCCGTGATTTTAGATATTGAGTCTGTTAGAACGCTAGGCCCTGGAAAATTTGAATTGGATATAGTGTCCCTTATGAACAGAAAGCCCGTTGTTTTTAAGATACAAGAGGGTAAGTATATAATTGATATTGAGGGGATGGGAAACATAAAAAATGATTAAAGTTATTGATATACTAATAATACTATCTCTAGCTGTGATTCTTATACCAACATTGTTCTTAATCAAAAAATCGCGCCATGCCCTAAAAAGACAGTTGCAAATAAGTGGGATATTATCTTTAATTGGCATCTTCTTAATATTGGAGTCCGATTGGTGGGTTTTATTTTTCATCCCAATAAATTTTCTAATATTATTTAGTTTTGTATGGTGCTTCCTAATTATTATGATTTATGTTTTTAAATTCCTAAAAGAAAGAATAATTAGGTAAACTAAACATATATACTGTAATATATATGTTTGAATAGTATATATTGCGATATATATTTTAGGATATATATGTTGGGCTAGATGTGTTATGAAAACAATAATATTCTTAAACCCCCACCACCCCATTTACCTTATGTAAAATGGGTGAGATTATAATAAATCAGGATTTTGAGGAAGATGTTTCGCTTTTTGAAGAGGACACAAAATTAGAGTTTGATTCTTCAGACCTACTTGAATTGAAAAAAGAAGCGCAAGAGATGAAGACAGACGAGGTGGTGGACGACCTAATAACATACCACCAAGTAAAAAAGAATCTAACTTATGAGCTTCCTCATCAAAAACAAGGAGCAATTAGGCTTTTGAAAGAATTAAACGCGACGGCCCTTTTGGCGGATGAAGTTGGACTAGGAAAGACCATTACAACTGGGTTTGTTTTAAAAGAGGGGATAGTTAGGGGTTTTATTAAAAAGTGTGTGATATTGACTCCGCCGTCCTTGGTTACTCAATGGGCAGAGGAACTAAAAGAAAAGTTTGAATTGGATTTTGAAATTCTTGAAAAAAATGAGGATTGGGATAGGCATAATTTTATTATTGCTTCAATTGACAGAGTGAAAATATATGACAAAAAGAAACTTAAATTTCGACATGCTGAGGCTCATAAAATTAGTTGGGACCTAGTAATAGTTGATGAAGCACATAAGCTAAAGGAGAGAAACACCGTTCGGTGGAAATTTGTTGACAGGTTACAGAAAAAAAGATTTCTTCTTTTGACCGCGACTCCATTTCAAAATGATTTGTTAGAGCTATATAATCTTCTTCATCTTTTAAAGAAGGGGCACTTGGGGACTATAAAAGAATTTAGAAAAAAGTTTTTACACAAAGGGAATAAGCGGCATCCCATTAATCCACTCGAACTTAAAAAAAGACTAGAGGAAGTTATGATTCGTCGTCGTAGGGATGAGACCAATATAGAATATAAGCCCAGGATTCCTAAAATTATATCAATAGAGCAAACTCCGCAAGAAAAAATGATTTATGAGAATACCGTTAGACTTCTTAAGGAAAATTATTTTAGAGTGGACGGGAATGAAATTAATGGAAGGCTAGCGATATTTGCGATTTTGCCTAAAATAACTAGTTCATCTAAGTCTGCTATTGAAACACTAACGAATATAATTGAAAGTGAAAAGTACCATCGGATTACAAAAGAATTTGCGCAAGGGATATTAGATGACTATAAAAAGTTAGAAAAGGACTCTAAAATAGAAAAGTTACTAGAAATAATTGAAGAAATACAAGGGCGAAGTAATGATGAAAAAACCCTAATCTACACGCGCCACCCCACCACACTAAAATATATTGTAGAAAAACTAGCTCCATATAATCTTAAAATAATTGAGTTTCAAGGGGGATTGAGTCGGGAAGAAAAAGCTGAGAGAATAAACGCGTTCAAGAATGGCGAAGCTGATATCTTAATTTCAACAGATACTGGAGCAGAAGGTCTAAACTTTCAGTTTTGTAGAAACCTAATAAATTATGATTTGCCGTGGAATCCGATGAGCGTTGAGCAAAGAATTGGGAGGTTGGATAGGATCGGGCAAAATCGGGAGATGTATATTTATTCGTTTGCGACAAAGGGAACCATGGAAGAACACGTGGTGGACTTGATAATAAATAAGATGTGTTGTGTGGGTCTTGTAATTGGAGAGCTTCCGATAATTCTATTTAATCTTGGACTTGACAGCGACGGTAGATTGGGTAAAAATAAAATTGAAGAAAGACTAATGAATTCGTTTATAGACTCAAAAGGAAATTTGGAAATTTTTAGCCAAGAGGTGAGTGATATTGCTGCAATGATTGGCAAGGGGATGGAAGACTACCAAGAAAGCAAGGACGCTAGTGGAAGGCTGTTGGATTAGGATAAAAATCTATATACTACAGCACAATATTCTTTAAAACTATTAAAAAACATAAAGAAACATGAAAATAGCAGTCCCAATAACCGCAAGAACAATGGATGAAGCTTTGACAGATATGGATGAAGCTTCGAAAGCTGCAGATATTATTGAATTAAGAATAGACTATATGGGTAACCCAAACATCGAAAGATTACTGGCACAATCTACTGTTCCAAAAATTGTAACAAATAGAACATGGCTAGAAGGAGGAATGTTTGAAGGAAGCGATAGAGAAAGAATTGCATATTTAGAAGAAGCAATAGAGCTGGGCGCAGAATATATAGACATTGAGCTACAACATTATCAGCACCTCTCTAAAAGAAAAACAAAAAAGATAGTATCATATCACAATTTTGAACTAACCCCCACAAATTTAGATGATATATATAAAAGAATTGCAGACAAAAATCCCGATATCGTTAAAATAGCGACTAAAGCAAACAGCACAAGGGATAGCTTAAGAATGTTAGAACTTATTGCTCAGGCAGATAAAGACATCATAGGAATCTGCATGGGTGAAAAGGGTATAATGACAAGAGTTTATGGACCTTCGGTGGGAGGATATCTAACCTTTGCCTCGCTAGGAGATGGAAAAGCCTCAGCTCCGGGACAAATGAGTGTTGAAGAACTAAGACAAGCCTGGGAACTATTACAACTTGGAAATTAATCTATACACCCAACCACAATAATCCTTAAAACCCCATTACAACTTATTTTTTTATGGAAAAAGCAACTTCAAGAAAAAGTTTCATGCTTCCATTTTAACAGGAAATAAAAATGGAAAAACTGCGTGAATTTACTTTAAATTTTTTTAACAAACTGGGAGCGAATATCACAAAGAAGGGTGAAACCTATGTTATATCAAATGTGATTAAGAGCTTTGAGGATCTTGTTGGAAGCCCTGCGCCTTACCCTATAACGTTTGACAAAGAAACTAAAGGAACTGAGCTCTTGTCTCACACTAGCCCGATTTTTAGGGCAATAAATAAATATCTTGAGAATGCTGGTAAAACGACTCTGTTGAGAATAGATTTTGAAGATGATGCTATAAAAAAAATCAGAAAGGAAATTAAGCTGAAAAACTGTGAGATAGAGAATATAACAACAAAACATAGAAATAATCTTTTTTCAAGATTCTCATTTTTAACAACATTTCAATACTTGAACAAAAAAGAACAGCTACTAAATGAAATATATGTTCATAAAGGCAAAATTGTCAACGGGGATTTGAGTGGATATAAAATTGTGGAAGGTGAGAAAAAAATAGAGAATAAAGATTTTTTAAAAGAGGATTATGAATTAGCTAAAAATTCATTGCAGGAACTAACTATTAGAAAAACAGAGGAGATAAGTGGGGCACTTGGTAAAAATCTTGAAAAAGAAAAACAGCAAATTGAACAACATTATAGCAACCTACTCGGAGAGCTTGGGGGAGATTTAAATTCGCAATTATCGAAAATAAATGACTTGGAGCTAGAGCTTAGAAAAACAGAGGATGAAGATAAAAGAGATGAAATAAAATTGAAAATTGAAAGACTTAGAAAGGGGCTTTTAAGGATGGCTGATGATGAAGCCCAAGCAAGAGTTTTGAAAGAAAAAGAGTTTTCAATTAAGAATGCTCAGCAAAAAAATTCACTTAATATTTCAAACAAGTTGATTAATACTACTGTGATTTATTATCCCGTGTTTCAATTTAATGTGTTTATTAAGGGAGATACTTCTAGAAGATTTATTGAGGTTAATTATGATCCGCTAACAAAAGAAATGGATCAGTTGAAGTGTGAATCGTGTAATTCTAATTTAAAGGAAATCCAAATTGATGAATGTGGGCATTTAACTTGTTCAAACTGCCTGGAGCATTGTAGTGAGTGTGGAAAAGTATATTGTCAAAAGTGCTTAAGTAAATCATGTCATGTTTGCGGGAAACCTCTTTGTAAAAATTGCTCGAAGGTTTGTTTTGGTTGTGGGGGTTATACATGCGCAACACACATGAGAAAAGATTGTGTTTCTGGAGAAGATAGATGTACGATGTGCTTAAGGGCTTGTCTTAGGTGTCATGGGGCTGCTGAGGAAAAACACTTTGGAGAAGCGATGGATGGCAGTAAAGTTTGTCAAAGATGTCTTGCACAAGAGAAGAGAAATAGGGTCATGAAGAATTTGTTTGAGGATTGAGATATGATTATGGGAAATGTGTTTTGGAACTGAACTTTTCTGAAAAGGAATCTCCTCTTCCAGTGCGAATTAAATAGCAAGCCCTGGAAAGGATGTCACTTGCTTTATTTATGTTAGCTACCGTAAGACTAGTGGGCCCTCCTTTTTCTAGAGAGTTACTTACCTCCACATTATAATCAATAGCTCCACTTCTTCTAGTAGTTTGGGTATCCCTCGGCCTGTTAAATGTCGAGTATTTTTCCCAATATCCATCTTTTCCAAAGAAAAAAATTATAAATGGATTTTCGGACTCTGTCCCTTTTCTAATGGCCTCACCAAATCTCATATCAGAAACTACTAAGAATCTCCCTGGAATTTCTCCCTCTTCTCTTGGGGGATCATATTCTACAGAGCTTCTCACAACATATCCTGCAGGAACATCTAGCCCATCTCTTTCAACATCGAACAAATGTACACTATCCCTTAGGGTTACTGGAACAGATAAGGTCTCATCTCTGGGACGATATTTTAGAGCCATTTCCTTTTTCATATAATCATTCACAATTGAAACTTTAAAAATACTATTATACTTTAGAATATATATCTTGGATTTAATAAACAATATTTATAAACGCGCTTATCCTTGTGGAGAGATGAAAAGAAGGTTGACAATTGGCGTGATTTTGGCTGCGATAATTGTAATCTGTGCTTATTTTTTCTTTGCGATTTCTGGGAATGCTGTTTTGGAGGGGGCATGCAATAATAATGATGCATGTGAAGGAACAGAATCCTATAATAGTTGTCCTAATGACTGCCCTGGACTTTCAAGCGATTCTATTGTGCCACAAAACAGAAATGCTCTTTGTGTCTATAACGAGAATAGCACACGAAGCAAGGAAATTTGTGAATATTATAACCAATCACGATACAATTACTCCTTGAAGTACTATGAAGAACCACAGGAAATAGAGATGCTTGGATTAGATATTCCTGATAGTGTATTTATGGATGATTATTATGAAGATATGAGCTTAACCAATCTCCAAGAGTATGTCTTATCTCCACTAATAGAGCATGTTAACGAGTTGCAAAAGAATATAACTCATCTAGCAATAGCAAAAGATATCCCAACCACCATTTATGATCCGAATACCGAATCTTCTTTTATTGCCGGTAGATATAGATCTGCTCAAGACTACATAACACATCCTACCTATAATATTGATACTATTCAAGATACAAGAAGAGGCTATTATTATCCGAGCACAAGGGGGGCAGTAATGCAGCACTTTAACCCAGAGAATTTTAAGAATATAACTACTGGTGAATATAGAGATAGATTTGCTGTTTCCTATCTGACAGGATATAATCTAGAAGAAATAAAATCAATGATAGATAGGGCAATAGCTCCTGCACCTGATTTTTCTGAATCTCTATTTCTTATTGATAGTGATACAGATAATTTTCCTATACGTATAATAGATGGATTTTCTGATAGATACATTGTTTTTAATGGAATAAATCCAGATAATATAGTGCTGGAATCTACAAATATTGCTCCAATTATGCTAAATAAACCTATTTTTTATGCAGTTACTGGTGGTGTACATCACTTTGGTTATGGTAAGTTCTGGATAACAGATGGCAAAATGATATTTAATACTACTAATAGATCATTTATGACTAGTATAGAAAGCTTTAATGCTCATACCTTTACTGGTGGTCCAGGAGAACAGCATAGAGAGGATCTAGGTGGGGTGCAAGGACATATTGCAGATACTTTTACAAAGAATGCTTTTATGGGAGAAGATTATTCAGGTAGTTTTTCATCTGCAGTAGGACATGTTCATGAACCTGGATTAGGTGGAACGCTTCGAACTGATGTATTTATAACTGGATATTTAAGCGGACTGACTTTAGCAGAATCAGTACTTTATGCTAACCCACCTCGTAGATGGATGATTATAGCAGTGGGAGACCCCCTTATGAGAATAATAGATGGTAAAAGGAGTGGAGATTTAGGAAATGGAGAGTTTTGTGAA
>CAZAZO010000021.1:0-10444 GCA_964489675.1 Candidatus Woesearchaeota archaeon
ATTTCCCCCTTGTATGCTGCACATGGCTCTACAATAATCTCTCCATCTACACACGTCTTTGTATATGAGGTATATCCAACCGGAAAACTTTTGAAAAAGCTTCGTACCCCCCAATTAGCATTAGACCACTTTCCACTCCCGGGCAATGTGCCAGATATTGACATTGGATTTGCTGTATTAGCATACATAGCAGAAACTGGCCCAGGATGACCACCCCCTCCGACCATTTGCTCAACTCTTTTACCCATCGCGGCAGTCCAAAAAAATGCTGTTTCATCCCAACTTGTTGGCATCCAATCATTTGGCAAACCCGGATTCGTAGCCCAATCAAATTGACCCGCTTCTCCATTAAATGTTTTGCTACCCGGAACTGCATTTCCGTGACGAAGATTGTTATTTACATTAAACCCTGACATCTCCCCAGTCTCCTTGCTATACCAAACACCCGCACCCGCCGGATACCCACCCCAGATATCTTCCATCATCATTGTGTCAAATTTTGCTATATGATCATCATCAACAAAAGTATGTGTTCCGTAGGTGCCAACTCCGACTAATTCGCCATCCTTTAACATTCGGCCCATCAAATCGGCTTGATATGCATGCCATTCATCTTTTAGATACACACCATCATCCTCTGGACCAAGAAAGGGATTATTCGCACACCACCTATCTCCGTTCCTTCTATATATTGGAGCTGCAGGATGCTGGTCATCTACATACCCACAATTCAGGTCTTTACAGTAAGCCTCAGTCCCACTTCTTGTTGCACAAATCTTACCAGAATCATAATCGCACGACTCTTTCACAATATCTTCATTTCCACAACTATCTAAATAATGCACACTCCCATTTTCTCCACAAATAGTATCAGATGTTCTTACACATCCTGTATCCAAGGATGAATCGCTACAGCGCAAGTCAGGATAAAAATCCCCGCCAGCACACTGATTAGAATCAACATAATAACATTCTGTTATAAACGCATTCTCCAAAACACACGCTCCGAATGTCTCGCTCAAAGACAAGTCTGCACATTCAGATTCAGAAATATCTCTAAAATCTACCTCGTATCCTTGAGTGGCTGACGCCACACCACACTGTTGTCTTGTAACAAATCCAGCCACATCCCCCAAAACACAACATCCACTCAAACATTCACTAAGAGAAGCACAATCAGATGTACTATATTCACCACCCTGGCTGGTACAAGCCAGCGAGTATGCATTTTCTGAACACATTCCCATCTCTGGATCATAACAACATCCAGCCGACACAATACCATTTAAACAAACGACCAAGATCAGTGTCAGTATCCTATCTTTCATTTTTTCAAATCTAGCTAAAGCCCCATCCCTTGAATTAACCCGCCACACGTGGCCATCACGCCAATTTTATCGACATAAAACAACTGTGAGCAATAGCCCTCTTTTCATAATCTATCGTAGGCTTTTTTGTTTTTAAATGTTGGCTTCAAAGCAACACAAGAATGAATCTTAACCCTATCCTCTAACTATCTTTGAACAAGTATGAGCCGGAGGCAAATTGCCCAATGGATCTTTACATTTTATATAATACATCTTACCGACCTTGCCAGATGTCTTATGCTCCAACTCTGTACCAATAAACAATGTCATATTTCCAAATTCTTTTGAACAACTATAATAATCAAACGCGCAATAAGCTGGCTCCTTAGTTTTTATAACAACACTATTTCCTTGTCTATATGCCCTTGTTATAAGGGGAGAATCTGCATCTTGGTTAATTCTTATTACTTGACTTACAGTATCACTATCCCCTGAAGAATCTTGACAGTAAGCACTAACCACATGGCGACCCGCTGGAAGATCCAACTCCTGAATATGGCTTGCTCCAGATTTTGTATTAAATTGTGTATATTCATCTAAATATCCAGAAATCTTAAATTCGCACTCCTCATCTCTCGCTCCTCCATTTGTAATTACCCTCAATGAAATCTGTGCCCGTGTATCTTGTGTGTCTAAATCCGTTGGAGAAATTGATTCTATCTGCAATCTAGATCCCGCCTTCGACAAAACATACCTAGTAGAAACTGCATTTGAATTATTATTCTCGTCCAGACATCTAATATAAAATATATTTGACTCTTCATGTATGGGAAGAGCTCCATTACAACTACTCCCAACACAAACAAAACTATTATTCATCTCACTATATTCCTCGTCGTTCATACTCCATTTACACTTAGAATTTTCATTTAAATTAAAACTCACCGGAGAAACACTAGAATCTATTGATACAAATCCTCCATTCGCTGGAGAAAAACTACCCCTATTAATCTGCGGAGCAATTCTGTCAGGCGGAGATGAAATATTAAGTCTAATTAAATATGGGGCCAAATTAAAATTCTCATTTAAATCCTGACAATAAATAAAAAGTTCTACCCCTCCTGACTCTCCCAAAACTTCTTGCTCATAAAAAGCATCATCTGTTGATTTTTGACCCGGATAAATCAATCGAGCTAAATGCCTCATCCCATATTCCTTGCCCGCCCTATTTTCAACACCAGAAAAACTGCCCCCAGCAGACAATCCCAAATTAAATCTGCACTTCGATATTTCATCCGTTATTATTTCTAATTCTATTTTATCATTGTATTCAAAAGAAGCTTGATTCTCATCAATCCATTCTGTATCTCCAAACTTTCTAATCTTAGTCCAAATAGTGGGCGAACTTGAGTCATAACTATCCACGCACCCACCAGAATCAATCCCCTCAACCTCTATATATTCACAATGCTTACCCAGGCTCTTACATTTATATTCAGAACAAGGCAGCCCATCCTTGCCACATGTCGGACATTCCCCAGTAGAGCTTGATGCCTCATAGGGCAAACATTCAAAAGTAAAATCATAATATAAATCTCTACCCGAACTTTCTCCGCTTTTCTTAACGGTAACTCTTTCTCCAAGCCCAGAAGTTCTCTGCCCAATCCAATTCATCCTAACGCCGCAATCCCCAAGCTTCAAACACCTAACTCCTATAGCAAACAAAGCACTCTCGCTTATAGGAATAGACTCTGGAGCATCATCAACATCTTTTTTGCCTATAAAATCATCGTACTCCTTATTATAAAACAAATTTCTTGAGTCTACTTCTATAGAATCCCATCCCTCACCATCATTTAGTATCAAGGCCAACTTATCATATGTTTTTTCAGTATCATCAACATGATAATACCATTTAGCATTCTTTTTACGCCACCAAAAATGAATTGATGCATTATAGTTAGCAGCAGAACAATAAGAATCTGCCTCCCCAAACCCTTCAGACTGTTGTATTCCTCCAGGAACTTCAGGTATACACATATCCAAATCAAGATCAGCAATAACCTCTGAATAACTACCCGCAACAGATTCATCTCTAACATAAGCCGTCCAGTCATTTACTCCAAGATCTACAGATTCTATAGAATCCAAAAAATCTTCAAACGCGTAGTCCTCCGAAACAGAAGCTCCTGACATAATACACCCACCCCCACAAGAGTCCTCCTCCTCATCCCCACCCATATTTATACATTCCTCCATGGATTCGGAACACATTTGCCCCCGCTACAAACCTCCGACCTATATTCACCACATCTCTCTGTATAAATCTGCCCATCCACACAACTTTGAACATAAAACTCACTTCCAACAGAATTAGTCATCTCTACTGGAATAAAACTAGAAATATCGCTTTGATGTCCCACACCATCAGTATCCACACACCACCTATCCCCATTTTTTTTACCAGCAGAAACACAATTTAAATCTCTACAAAAAGCATCCCCTTCCCCACCAACTGCACAAATAGTTCCCTGCTCATAATCACACCCCTCTTTTACTTCATCTAAATTCCCACAATCATCCAAATAATGAACATTTCCATCCTCCCCACAAACAGTCTCAGTAGTTTTTGTACAATCAACCTCAAGCGAAGCATCACTACAAAAAGTATTCGGATAAAAAGAAGCACCAACACATTGGTCCGAGCTAACATAAAAACATTCTGATGCAAACTCCTCCTCCAATACACAAGCACCTCGAACCTGAGATAACGATAAAGAAAGACACTCCGCTTCTGATATTGTTCTAAAATCCTCCACATGGCCCTGAGCAGACGCTGCAACCCCACATTGATATTGATTCATAAATCCAACCGCACCCCCCAAAACACAACACCCCTTCAGGCATTCAGATATAGAACTACACCCAGAAGAACTATACTCCCCACCCCCGTCCACACAAGCCAGCGAGTCTGCGTTTTCTGAACATACCCCACTACTCGGATCAAAACAGCATCCAGCAGAAACAATTCCAATTAAAAGAACACTAAAAAGCAACAACTCTATTCCACGCCTCATATATCATCTATGCAGTTTCTAATCGCAAAATTAAATTTATCTCCTGTTCTTAGATACTCAATTGTATAAACCCTCTCTCCAAAATTCCCAGTAAATCTCGAAGTTATGAACCCCGGATTAAATCTATCCATACTAAAATAATCTGAATTACAACTCTCTGTTCCACAACTACACATTGTCTCCCTGTTTGAAGTCTCACTGGCCATCGAAAGAAATGTATGAAGCGGACTATTTATCTCAAACGAAAAATCTTCAAACAATATTTCTGAGCCCTCTTCTATAATTCTAATATTTTTTTGCAAGTCCACGCTAACTCTTTCCGGAAGTATTAAAACATCCAATTCTGTTGAATCTACAACCACCTCATATTCAGAATAAACTTTCAAAAATTCATTAAAACATTCTTCTACCTTAGGAGACAAATAAGACTCTATTTCTTCTTGAACTGCGCCAATAAAAACCGGCTCTAAATTTACACAATTGTCATCAAAGCTAGAAGTATGACACAAATAACTAATATTTTCAAATTGATAAACAAGCGAAGGAAGTTTGTTATATATATATCCCCCTTGTTGATTTATCTTTTCTATGGCCTCATCCAAATGGGGCTCAACGCATCCTTGAATAAACTCTTGCGAATTCGTTCGTGGCGCTTGACGAGTTTGTTTGTTGAATTGGTTCATTTGAATAAAACAAAAAGAACGTCATAAAAACCAATACAATTAGCGCTATTCCCAAAATTACAAATATAGTCAGTTGCCCTCGCTTTCCTGCAAGAGTTCTCGCACCTCCTTGATGGCCCCTCTTATTCATTTTTATCTCCTCTAAAATGAAGCATGAAATCCATTACGGATTGCTTTTTAACCATGAAAACCTATAGAAAAAGACCTTTATAAATTCATCCTATCATTACTGCTAAAGGCATCATTTTAACAACTGGAACAACAAGGCCCGCCCCCTTAGAAATCCTAATAATCTCATCAATATTTTTGTAAACATCTGGCGATTCCTCAACAACCCCCTTCTGGCTTCCAGCCTCAATCTCAATATTTTTTTCTTTCAGGCCTTTCTTAACCTCATCCAACTTAAGATCCCTATGTGCCGCGCTCCTACTCATAACACGCCCCGCCCCATGAGCCGTACTACCAAAAGACAACCCCTCACTCTTCTTTCCGCCAACCAAAACATAACTAGCAGTCCCCATCGACCCCGGAATAATTACTCGCTCACCCTCAAATGCACGAGTAGCCCCCTTTCTATGGATACAAACTTTTTTCTTTTCTCCACTTACCTCGTGTTCCTCAATCTTTGCAATATTATGTGCAACATCATAAACTAAATTATTTTTATGCTCTGGGAAAAACCTACCAAGAACCTCTCTAGCGCGATGCATAATAATCTGCCTGTTGCAAAAAGCAAAATTAATAGCACAATTCATAGCAGACATATATTTTTTACCAAGATCTGAGGAAATTGGAGCATAAACCAACTGAGGATCATATTTTGGAAATCCAAATTCACGTCCCATCTCTTGTATGTAGTCACTCGCAACCTGATGCCCAAGACCACGAGAGCCACAATGAATCATAATAGCAATTTTCCCCTTGCCGAGCCCCATCTTTTCTGCAATCTCCGTGTCAAAAACTTCATCCACCGCTAAAATATCTAAAAAATGGTTGCCAGCACCTAGCGTTCCAACCTGTGGCCTTCCCCGAGCCTTTGCCCTCTGACTTACATCTTTTGGATCTGCCCCTTTAATACATCCGCCTTCTTCAGCATTTTGCAAGTCTTCTTTTACCCCCATTCCATTTTCAACTGCCCAAGCCGCACCCTTCTTTAAAATCTCATCAAGGTCATCCAAATTAATCTTCTCCTTGTTACCCCTGCCAACTCCGCTTGGAACACTTCGCTTAATGTCATGCAAAACTTCTTTTCGCTTTTTCATAAAGTCATCCACTGCTATATCTGTTGCCATTACTCGTACACCACAATTAATATCAAAACCAACACCACCAGGAGTAATCACTCCCTCATCTAAATCAAAAGCCGCAACACCACCAATACTAAATCCATATCCAACATGAATATCTGGCATCGCGATTGAAGCATCAATTATTCCCGGAAGCTTTGCAGCGTTGACTACCTGCTTTAAACTATCATCCTGCTTGATATCTTCCATAAGCTCTTCGCTAGCAAAAATCCTAGCCGGAACCTTCATCTCGCCTGTGGCCGGAATCTCATACATAAATTCACTTATCTTATTAATTTCCATAGTGCTAGTTAGAAATTTGAGTATTTAGGGCTTTTGGAATACTGCCCTATCTAGCTGACAAAAATTCATTTGCCTCACTAAAGCTTTTGTGAGTTCCAACATCAAACCAATATCCATCAAACACAACTCCTTTTATCTTCGACCCCATAATTCCCAATGCTTCCAATAAATCGCCGTGACTTTCATAATATATTTCTGCTGCCTTTTGCATATTGTCCCTAGAAATTAACTGATATGTTGTATTGACTAAAACCTTGTCCTCACAAAAAAATTCTCCTGGTCGGCTAGGCTTTTCAACAAAAGAATCCACATTGCCCTTCTCATCTAACTTAGCACAACCAAAATTCTTAGCATCCTCAATATTTTTAAGGTGATATAAAGCAACAGCTCCTTCGCCCGACAACTTATACCCATCCAAAAGATCATTAAAATCCAAAGACGAAATACTATCTCCTGCAAGAATCAAAACTGCATCCGTACCATTTCCAACATATTCTTTAAAAGTAGACATAAGCGCACCCATAAACCCTGGCTTTTGATCTTCACAAATAGAGTCTTCAATAATAATTTCCATCGGGAAATTCAAATCTTCATTTTCTATAAATTTTTTAAAATGAGACGCAAATTTACTATTAACAGTAAGATAACATTTCCCAGAAACATTAGAATAAAATTTATTAAGGTCTTCTATCGCATAAGAAAGAACTGGCCTGCCCGCAACCGGCAACAATTGCTTAGGAACACTATTTGTTATTGGGGCAAGCCTTGTCCCAAACCCACCCGCCAAAATAATCGTATCTATTTTCATACAGAATACAAGAAAAGAATCTTTAAAAATTATTACATTCATACATCCAAAACAACTTTAGAGGAATATTCACCACCTCTATTTTCTATCTTCAAATCATGAAATGTAATGGCCTTAACATCGTTTGTAAAATGATATTTCTCTGCCTTGTCGCCCACAAGAACCGCCTTCAAGACAAAACTATCCTCATCTATTTTCAAATCCTTAACTTTGCCAAAAATCAGATCTTCTGAATCCAACAAAAACAAGAACTCTTCAAGAAATTTATATAAAAGCTGTTCTAAGCTTTCCGCCTCAATGTTTATATCATGACTCTTCTGCTCAACTATCTTCAAATTCCCATGAATAGTCTCATTCAATGCTTTAGAACATTCTAAGAACAACTCTTCTAGATCCCTTCCTCGCGCCTCAAACATGACATCTGCGGTGTGTTCTAGGAACTTAATTGTCATCAAATACCGAAGGGGAGAAGGGTTTTAAATGTTGTTATTTGCTCTTATAAACATTTCTTCTGTGTCCCAATTCCATAACGAGAATTATCAATTTTTTATTATTAACATCAAATATTATCCTATAATCCCCAACCCGCCCCCTAAAATATTTCGTTCCTTCAATCCTCTTTAAAAAATAATGAGGCCTAATCTTTATCCTTTCCAAAAAGTTCAAAACCCTCTCTTGCATCTTTAAATCAAGCTTATTAAAATCTTTAACTCCTTCTTTGGTAAAATCAATTTTGTACATTCTTGATCCACTGCTTTTTTACTTCCTCTAAAGACATAACCCGGCCTGCTTTAATATCGTCTTCCGCCCTAGCGATTTTTTTCTTAGTTTCTCCAGAAAGCTCCATTCTATCCTCAACCAAATCCCAGATAACTTCCTCATAACTTTCCTTCTCAAACACCTTCATGCTCTTCAATTGATTAAGCAATTCTCCACTTATCTGAATCGTTGTTGCCATAGTAACTATATAACTGGCTATAGGCTTATAAATGTTTGGATAGGGTTTTAAATGTTGAGGTTTATGATGCTTTATTGAAAATTCAACCAAACAAAGCTATAAAGACCGTGTTAATCTAAAAATAATTATTCGCTAAAAACTATTTCAAATTATTATACTACAACAAATAAATATTTATAAACTAAACAAATCATATATTTAAATGGATAGACAAAAAGCCGAAAAATTGATAAATGATTTTAGGGTTAATACCCTTAGAGAATATAGACAATTACAAAAGAAATTAGGAAACACCTCTTTTAACTGGGATAATTGCCTCAATGAAGACGGAAAGCCATTTACATCTATATGTGCTTCTCCAAAAGATGGTAGAGTTCATGTTTTTGGAAGAAGTAGAAATGGCAAAAACTACGAAATTGATATCTATGAAACTACACCGCCGAAAAATTAAACTATATTTTGTCAGAATAGTCTTATCGAATATTTCAACCCAATTCTTAAAAATCCCATAAGCCCTTATTCGCCATGAACAAAATCTCCCTTCCAATAACCACAACCCTTATATTTATTCTGATTCTCTTAATTACAAATCCATTTACAAAAACAGAGGAAAATTTTAACATGATAAAAAAATCTAACGAAACAATTCGCCTTGCGACCCTCAACACCATGTTTGGAATGCCTGGCAGAACACTACTAAGTCAAGGCCTAGGTCATTTATTCTTCCATGGAATTCACTCAGAAAAATTAACAAATTGGTACAGCAAACACAACTTAAACAATGTAAACCTGCTGGCAAACACAAGCGCAGATATAATCTCATTAAATGAAGTATTGGGAAGTCTAAAAAAAGAAGAAATTATAGAAGAATTCAAAAAACATGGATACAATTATTCCTGCTGGGGAAGTGCCAAACACTATCCAAAGCCAATGGACATCGGAACCTTAATCGTTTCAAAAACTAAATTTCAAAAACTAAATTTCACATTGCCAATGGAAAACAAGATGGGAACAGGCGGAGGAGCTTGCGCAATCTTTATCAAAGAAAAAAATCTAACAGTCTTAGCAGTCCATCTCGGATTAAAAGAGAAATTATTCAACGACCAAATAGAAGCTATTTATGAATTTATAAATGAACAAGAATCTAAAAATAGAAGAATAATTTTAATGGGAGACTTTAACAAAAAAAGCTTAAGATTAAATCTTCTGCCTTCGACAAAAGAAAAAACTTGCCCCAACATAAAAATGCTGCCAAAAAAATCAGTAGACAACATTTATTTCAGTAAAGAAATTAAATTAAAGCATTCTGAAACATTTAACGCTTATTCGGACCACAAGGGAGTTTTAGCCGACTTAAAAATATAAAATGAACCTAATAGACATCCACGCCCACCTAGAAGGACCCCGCTTTTCTGACTTAGACGAAGTAATTAAAAATGCCGAAAAGTCCAACATAAAAACAATTATCCAGTCAGGCGTTAACCCAACCACGAACAGAGAATGCATAAAAATTTCAGAAAAATATCCAGATATCGTAAAATGCTCTTTCGGACTTTATCCAATCGATGCACTAATAAAAGAAGTTGAAAGCGGAGAAAGCGATGACTTCCAAAGAGGAATTGAAGAGTTCGATGTAGATGAAGAACTAAAATGGATAGAAAAAAATAAAGATAAGTGTGTAGCAATAGGAGAAGTCGGACTAGATTATAACTGGAAAGATTTTCAAACTGAGAAAATGAAAGAGAAACAAAAAGCTGTTTTCAAAAAAGTTTTAAAATTAGCAAAGAAAATCAATAAACCAGTAATCATCCACTCAAGAAAAGCAGAAGCTGACGCCATAGAAATACTAGAAAAAGAAAATCAAAAAAATGTAATTATGCATTGCTTTAGTGCAAAAAAGGGACTAATCAAAAGAGGAATTGAAAATGGATATTTTTTTAGCGTACCCCCAATTATCACCAGGCTTCACCACTTTCAAAATCTTGTAAAACTAGTTCCCTTAACACAACTTTTAACCGAAAC
>CAZAZO010000022.1:0-10400 GCA_964489675.1 Candidatus Woesearchaeota archaeon
CCTCCCACTAATTCTTTTGCAATCTCGTTTGGAGCCTTCTTCATCTCTTTAGCCAGTGTAAAACAAGGAAAAGCATAATCCCCCAAAGCCTGCTGCGGCGGAATCTCAATTAAATCCGATACTACATCTTCTTTCAAACCCAGCTCTTTTGATAAAAGCTTTGCAATGGAATCTTTCATAAAAATATGTAGAGTGAGGACTTTAAGAAGGTTTTGGGTTTTGCTAAATATCTAAAATCTTATATGACCCATGACTGCCAAGATTAATTACTTTTGTTTTTCCTATTTTGCCCTCACCAACAGCCTCATGAATATGCCCGCAAAGAACTAATTTTGGCTGATGCTTTTTTATTGCATCGCGTAGAATTTTTGATCCAACATGCTTTCCATTAAATGCCTTGTCAACTACACCATATGGAGGATTGTGACAAATCAACACAGCACCCTTGTTTTCCCTAAGAAGTCTATTTAATTTTAAACTTCTTCTCTCATTTTTTCTTATTCTACCCTGGGTAAATTTCTTAGTATCCGAACCTCCAATTACTGTATGTTCTTCATAAATTATATCAAAAAAGACAAAGGGTTGTTTTTCAAAAAAATACTTCCCAGTGAATTTATTGATTAAATTCCTGTGTTTTCTTAATATTCTATCCGCGATCTTCTTCTTGTCCCCCATGAACATATTTCCCCTTAGTGTTAAAATGGGTAACTTATATGAAGCCAACTTATCCACAACCTCTTTATAATTTCTATTAATAAATCTTTCACCTATTCCTTCCCAGGATTCCTTTAGCCAAGGCTTATCTGGAATAAACGCAAAATCTCCCACACAAATAATCAATTCTACCTTATTCTTCTTAATAATAGACCCTATGTTCTTGGGCAGTTGGCCATGCGGATCTCCAAGAGCTAAAACCTTCATAACAATACAGTAGAATTATAGTTTATTAAACTTAATGCATAATCTTAAATACTCTCATTTTCTAATCACATTATAGGTAAGGTAAAAGTAATGCATAAGATTTCTAGTTATAATATTAAATTAATTTGGAGGAAAAATGAAGTTATACGTAGGTAATTTAGCTTGGGCTGTTGATAGCGCTAAACTAAAAGAAGCTTTTGCTGAATTTGGTGAAGTAAGTGACGCTGTTGTAATCACAGATAAATATTCTGGTCGAAGCAAGGGTTTCGGATTCGTTACAATTGACGATGATGAAGCTGCTAAGAAGGCTATGGAAGCAATGAACGGAAAGGCCCTAGAAGGTCGAGAAATCAAAGTTTCTGAAGCACAACCAAGAGCGGAATAAATATTCCCCTCATGGTTACTTAAAGTCCTCTGATTAGAAATAATTAGAGGCAATTTTTTGTTTTTTTATTATTTTTAGATAATTTTATAAAGTAAATAAGATTCAAGACTCTATGAAAAAGAAAGCTAAATTAGGATTTTTTGCCTGGTTGTGGGTGATTATCTTTTTTATTTATGTGCTTGGCCGACTAATCTCTCTTTATTCACTTTCTTTGGTTAGAAACATCTACTATTCGCAGCTAACACATTATCTTTTTGCAGGAGTCCATATTTTTCTTATTCTTATTATAGCGTTAGTCCTAACCTTCGCAATAAAAAGAAATAAAGACTTTGTATATTTCTCCCTCTTATTCCTCGGCTTGGGCCTACTGGGAGATTTGATTAATTTTGTTTATTCTGGAGACCTCATAGAGATTTTGGGGGGCGTAATCCTTGCTGGAATATTCATTCCCTATATTCTTAAGTCCTCTACGATAAAGACCTTGTTCCCAAATCCAAATAAAATATTTATTCAGAAAAATAAGAACCTCCTAATTTTTATTGGAGGCATTGTTATGCTTGCTAACATAATCCTGCTTGTACTTCTTTCTTCACAACTCTCCGGAGGAGAGGTCCCTTTTGTTGGAGAACGTTTTGTTTCCTATAGTCTTGAAAACTTAACTTTAGATCCGGATCAGAGCCTACAGATTATGTTACCCCATCCGAAAGTTGAAAATATGCTTTTAGTTTTAATTTCGCCAGACTCTCCTATGGATATCGTTTATATTGGTAGCTATAACACCTCTCTTAATTTTTCAAACCAAACACATATAGAGAATATAGGAAATTATGCTTTTGAGGACATTTACTCTTTGGGCCACGAGGGAGGGTGGGCCCTTTCTTCGTCTTACCGTGAAGCATCAATTTTGATACATAATCCCAATACCTACGAGATTAGGTATAATTATAGTTCATCAATAAGTATATTCTAACCTACAGCATCACCCATTCATTCTTTTTCTCCCACCCCTACGGCTCCACCGACCGCCTAGCCCCCTCCTACTCCCGATCCTTAACACTTCCTCACCCACTAGAAAAATACTGTATCTAAAATTAAAATTGAGATACCCATAAGAATCAATTTCAAAAATAGATACAAAAATATGTAATTATTGCCCATTTTTTTATTATAACGAATCACTAATCTAATAGAAGATACCAATAATGCTATTGCCAACAAAAACACAAAAAATGCCCCTCCGTCAAACCCTGACCAAATTGTTCCTAAAAAATACAAGAAGCCTATAAACCCCAATATTAATATAACCAAGGCCCCCATGATATTTGCAAAAATTTTAATAATTTTCATCCATTCTTATGGGGATAGATGCTATAAATATTTTACTACAACTCCACCCAATTCCCCTTACTCTTCTGCTCCCGATCCTTAACACCCTCACTCACTAGAAAAAACCACCCACCCAAACTACAACATTACCCACTCATTTTTTTCTCCCACCCCTAAACCTACAGCTCCACCCACCGCTTAGCCCCCTTCTGCTCCCGATCCTTAACACTCCCCTTCTTATTAATCCTAGGCCGCCCACTGTCCTTTTCTTTTCTTAAAGTTATATCTAAACTCCGAAGCAACTCACTAATTCCCTCCTCAAACCCAACAATCTCACCCGCCTCCCCCTTAATCCCCGACTCGCCCCCAAAATTAATCACGCTATCCGCCAAATAAGAAACCAAAAGCAAATCATGATCAATCACAAAAGCCGTCTTTTCTTTTTCAACCATCATATCCTTAATCACTTTAGCAACATTAATTCTTTCTTCAACGTCAAGATACGCACTAGGCTCATCAATCAAATAAATATCAGCATTTTTAGCCAAGGCCCTTGCAATTGAAAACCTTTGAAGCTCTCCACCCGATAAGTCCTTTAGCTTTTTGCTTTGAAGAACACCCAAATTCAACTGACTCGACAACTTCTTTGTTATTTTCTCCTTGAAAATTATATCTCGAACCATTTCCTCACTTTCTGTAAAAAGGTACTGTGGCTTATATGAAATATCTAAATTCAAATCTAGCTTTTGTTTTTTCCCATCTTGCTCCACTTCAAGCTCACCCGCCAAAGCTCGAACAAAAGTAGTTTTTCCAGTTCCGTTTTTACCCAAAACCCCAATCACATGATTTTGATGAATCTCCCCGCCCTTTACATCTAACTTAAATCCTGAAGGCCCGTCAGGGTCATCCCCGTGGGAATCAAAACCTATGCTAAAGTCATCCCAAGAAGAAATTTTAAGTCCTGAATTTGGAGCATTCTTTGTAAAGTTAAACTTTAATTCTTTATCTCTAATCCTCATATTCTCATCTTTTAAAAATCCACTAAGATACGCATTCACACCTTCTTTACTCGTCTTAGGAGTTGAGACCACACCAAAAGCGCCTTGCTCACCAAAGAAAATTGATAAAAAGTCAGTTAAATAATCCAATATAAGAAGATCGTGCTCAACTACAATAATTGTATTCTCCTTTCCAACTTCCTTAATAAATTCACTAACCCTAAGCCTTTCTCCAATATCTAAATAAGCTAAAGGCTCATCATAAAAATAAATATCAGCTTCGCCCAAAGACGCCGCAATAATTGCAACACGCTGAAGCTCTCCGCCAGAAAGCTTATTTAATTTATTTTCTAAAACTGCGACTACATTTAATTTTTCCGCGAATTCTTTTATCTGCTCTTCACTCCCTCTCTGCTTCAATAATTCAATCACCTTAATATCTTTTGAAAGACCACTCAAATTCTGCGGCTTGTAAGCAATATTTTTTCCTTCTAGTTCTTGAAAATAAGTCATAAGTTCACTTCCTTGAAAAAAATCCCTTAGCTCTTCATCTGTTGCCTCACTCTTTCCCAAATTAATCTTCTCACTTCCAGCCAATATCTTTACAGCCGTTGTTTTACCAATCCCATTTCGTCCAAGCATCCCCAAAACCGATCCTTTTCTAGGAGAAGGCAAACCATAAAGCGCAAAACCGTTCTTACCATATCTATGAATTATACTCTCATCATTTATCTCTGGAATATTAATAATTTTAATCGCACTAAAAGGACACCTCTTCTCACAAATGGCGCACCCAATACAAGTTTTCTCATCAATATTTGACTTATCCCCGATAGTCACACATGTATCAGCCTCTTTTTTTTCAACTGGGCAAGTCTTTTTACACTCATGCCCACATACCTCCGGCTTACATTTCTCTTTGTCAATTACTGCTATTCGAGCCATGAATATAGGAGGTCGGGGATTGTTTTAAAGGTTTTGGGATTAGAATTCACTATTTTTTTAACCTAAGAAGCAAATCCGAAAGAGGACTCCTCATTCCCGCCAATAACAACTTATTTAGAGCACCCGGAACATATACTACTCCCTTTCCTAAATTTTTTAAAGATAAATCTACCACCTTGTCCGGATCCATCCAAAGACATCTAGGTGTTCTGGGCCTCCCCTTCCCATATTCCTTAGAATTATGAAAATTTGTCATTGTATATCCTGGACAAAGGGCCTGAACCTTAATCCCCCTATCTGACACTTTCTTTGCTAGCCCCTTGGAAAAATGATTAAGATATGCTTTTGTGGCACCATAGACTATTCCGCTAGAACGAGCAATCAAAGAGGCCAAAGAAGAAACATTTATTATTGCATCCCCATCGCTCATTGATGGCAAGGCTGCCGATACTAATCTTCTTGGAGAAGTCATATGCAAATACTCCATCTGGTCTAAAGAACTTGATTCTGCATCTAAAAAATCTCCTCTGGCACCAAAACCAGCATTATTTATCAAGCAATTAATTTTATCTAACGTAGAAATGTATTGTTCTACCAGCCTTACACCTCTATTCGTTGCAAGATCTGCTGGCAAAACCGAGGCGCTAGTTCCATATGTTCCCTCAATATGCCTAGCCCTTTCTCCCAATTTATTCGCGCTTCTTGAAATTAAAACCAAATCATAACCATCTGAAGCAAATCTTCTTGCAAATGCTTCTCCTATCCCACTTGATGCTCCCGTAATTATTGCCGTTTTTCTATCTTCCATATTTTTCTTCTCTCACAACTCTTTCCCAGAACCAGTAATCAAATTAACTATTATCCACTTTTAATTCTTTCTATTTGCCTAGCTTTGTTGAAAAAGTTCTTGCTGGAATTAAGAGCGAGGGGTTGATAACTAAAATCTAAAACCATCCTTTTCAATTGATTCAAGAATGGCATCCCTAACCCGCCCATATTGTGTAGGATACTTTTCTCTATGCTCTCTGAATGTTGTTATCTTTTCTCTTCTAACTCTGTCATAGGGGAACGAAAGCCAAGTCGAAGTACCCACAGTTCTATGTATCCTTGCGCCATCAGGAGGTAGCTTTTTAAGATACATTCCAAGATCGTAAATAACTACTCTTGGATCTAAGTCATTAAGTCGTTTTGCTAGAGAAGTTTTGGTTAGCATTTTATCTTGAGCCAAATCCTCTTAATTTCTTTGCTAAATCAGATTCATCATCCCTAAATGTTACTTTCCATACGGGCTCTATTCCTTCTGTAGCAGAATACTTCACTGTAAATTGTTTATAGGCATCCTTCCAATATCCCCCTCCTCCCTCTGGCCCAGCACTATTAGAAATTGGGCTCTCTCCAAGTTCCTTTAGATAATTTCTAAATTCTTCCCTCATTCCAGAATAGATTGTGATTGTTATTTCTCCATTAGTTACTGCATGCTCTCTTGTAAGTCCTCTCAAAAGTTCTATCACTGGATCCCAAGTTCCCATTTTATTCTTCCCCCAACAATTTACCTATCTTGTTGCAAAGTGTTGCCCTTTCTCTTTTAACAGCTGCAATTTCGCTTTTGACATCTCGATAATAATTGGTCCATTGACTATGTATACCTGAAAGGCAACTGAGTGCTAAAAAAAACACATAATCTTCTCCGGAAAGTCCATCTTCCCCTTCAATTATCATTGGCCCATCAGCCCTAGATTCTTCATCACAAATAATGGAGCCATATGATTCGAGAATACTCATCAGGAGGCCTGATTTAGACTTTGAGTACGTAGTACCCCTGGCACCCTCTAAGACATACTTTGCACCCTCTTTCGCATCCGCATCTAATTCAGGATCATATTTTCTTATCTTAAAATTTATTTTACCCATTCTCAACCATCCTCAATCTAAAATCAGAATTCACCTGAGAGCACAATGCGAGTTCTTTCTCCAAAAATTCTTTAACTTTTTCGTAATCTTCTCGACGATGCACCAAAACATCTAGACTAGAAGAATCGCGATAGAAAACCACTATAGAGCCAAGAACCTCATAAATAGAAGCCTCAGCCCCCAAAAGTTTTCCAAGATAGCAGCATTTCTTTTTATGGTCTGTTAAGCTAAGGGAGTTAGATCTACACTGTAATCCAGACATAATCGCCTTTTGCTCTTCCTTACTTCGAGCCCTATATTCTATTGTCATCTTACTACTCCCTCCTCACAATCTTGTATCTTTTTGCTAATTCTATAGCCCCTTGACCCATAAAAAAAGCGGCGGCAGAAGCGGCAGAAGCCAAATATACAAAGGGATCTCTAATGGCCTCATAAAAGGTACATTCGTCAAGTGCCATACTAGCCATTGAGTAGGTGGGAATAGCAACCGCTCCAAGCATCAAAGAATCCAGCGACATATTTCTTAGACACTTTCCTTTCTTTGTTTTTTTATCTTCCATTTTCTTATTCTCCAACCACAGAACTCTTTTTCCCAATCCAGTTAACAATTAATTATCAAAAAATTACTTAAATCTTTGTTGTGGAAACTAAACGACAAACTTATAAACAAACTAAACTTTAATCAATTATGAAAGAAGAAACCCTAAAACTACTGGGCCTTTCCGACAAAGAAGTTAAAATTTATTTAGCCAATCTAAGACTTGGAAGCTCTCTTGTCCAAAAAATAGCAAACTTTGCCAACCTAAACAGAACTTCAGCTTATGATTTATTGTCCTCTCTTGAACAAAAAGGCTTTGCAACTCACACTATCTCTTCTGGGAAAAAATACTATCAAGCAATCCAGCCCAAAAACATAATCTCTCTACTAAAGGAAAGGGAGTCGCTAGTAAAAGACATACTCCCCGAATTAAATTCAATTTCAAATAACGCTGGGAAAAGACCAAACGTTGAAGTTTACATAGGAAAGAATGGCCTAAAAACAATTTTTGAAGGGATTTTAAATGAAGCAAAATCATTTGACACCATATCCTCTAAAGACAATCTTCTAAAGCTTTTTGAATTTTATTTCCCAAATTTCGTAGAACAAAGAAAAAAGAAGGGAATAAAAGTCAGACTAATTGGTGATTCACAACCTCTAGACAAACAAATTCCATTCAAAAAAATAAAAAAACCATTAAAGACCGCAACATTACTATACCGTGGAAAAATTGCAATGATCTCCCTAGACAAAAAAGAACCAATCGGGATATTAATCGACGAAAAGAACTTTTACGAAACTCAAAAAATAATGTTTGATCTATTGTGGGATAATTTATAAATTTATCATCCTATAATCTCTGCAAATCTCAAAACAGTTTAGATTGCAAAAAATTAACGAGTTACACTCGACTAACTGGGTGGTCGAAGATCTACCATTTTTGACAATATGGGAATAGGAAAACAAACAAAAATGCGTCGTCTGAGTTGCGGGTAGGGCAATCTAAACAAAACCCTTACATACCCCTCCCTCATTATAATATTATGAAATTTTGCAAATATTGCGAAAGAATCCTAATTATTGGAAAAACAAAAAGCGGCCGACCAGTATTTATTTGTCCCGAATGCAATCGCGCCTTTAAAGCCGAAGGAAACCTTGGATTAAATACAAAAGAAAAAGTAGAAGCAAAAGAAGAAACAGGCTCAAGCGTGGCAAAAAAAGAAAAGAAAAAAGACTCTGTTAATTTTATCTGCAGAAAATGTGGAAATAAAACATATGAGATAATTGATCTTGGGATTATGTACGGAGACGAGGACTGGGTATATTTAATGGAATGCGATAAATGCGGAACAAGTGAAAGAGTTGGCGAAGGAGATTAATACTACAAACACAATTGAAATTTACTAAATTGGCGAGGACAAACAATGGCTATGGGTCCGAGAGTAAGGGAGGGTAACGAAGTGTAGTGGGAGACATAATAAATTTCAAAAAACCTTACAACAAGCATATATCACTCTCTTTTTACAGGCGTTCCACACTCAGGACAAAACTTCTCACCGCCTTCAAATAACCAATTACAATTCTCACATCTTTTCTCTTCTCTTTTAGTCTCAACTATTGCCTCATAGCCTTCTCTGCCAGATAAAATTTTACCCATGATAGACTGAATCTTCTGCTTGTCTTCACCTTCTGTTTGAAATTTTCTTAAATCGAATCCATCCATACTTCAAAAAAATATCTATTGTTTTTAAATTTAATGTTATTTTCTAAGAATTATCTTATATTTTTTATCAAACTTTTTTTGCTTAACTAACGACACCACTCCCTCGCAAAATAGCCCCATCCCCGCCAAAAACCAAAACCAATCCGAATCAATATCTAATACTCCCGACAACTTCAAAACGGCCCCAGCGACTATCAACAATCCAAAAACTATTATCATAATATATGTTGCATATTTCATAATCTAATAATGGGCGAAAGACTTAAATGCTTTATGGAAAAAATGAGGGAAGGAGGATCGACAACGCAGTTCGCGTAAGCGAAACCGATGTCGGCGAGCAATTCACTTGCGACGCTCGTTCGAATCTTCCAAAAAAATGAGGGAAGGAGGATTCGAACCCCCGTAGGCATAAGCCAACAGATTTTGAGTCTGCCCCGTTTGACCACTCCGGCATTCCCTCAGATAAATTTACTGAGAAACTCTCGCTTAAAAGATTATCGGCAACAATTAATTTTAAAAACAACTATTATCTTCAATAATCATGCGTGGGTAGTTTAGTGGCAGAATATGACGTTGCCAACGTTGTGACCCGGGTTCGAATCCCGGCTCGCGCATCCTATTCTCATCCCCGAAAACCTTTTAAACCCTCAAAAGCCTATAGTTTCGGACGGCCATAGTAACTTGGTTACACCTGTTCCCATTCCGAACACAGAAGTTAAGCTTGTTATGTTTGTGCCTGTACTGTCTAATGATGGGAACGTACAAAGCTGTCCTTTTTTATTTTAACTTTCCATAAAACATGAAAACATGAAACTTATGCTGAGCTACTTTTATATTGCTTCTAAAAAAATCATCCAAATAATTTATAAATAAAAACTTTCTAGTATTAGCATGAAAAAGAGAACAAAGGCCATTCTTCTACAAGCACCACTCTTAGCACTAGTTACAATTGCATTCATAGGAAGTGTTGTCATTAAAATAATGGACCTCTATCCACTGTCTTGGGGAACCCCCATAATCTTTGCCATACTTCTATGGCTATATTTTTGGGGAAGAAATCTAGAACTAAGAAAACAAAAATATCCTAACTGGAAATAAAAATTTCTCAACATACCTTAAAATAACTACCCCTTAATTTATAAACCAATTCTACTATAATGTATTATGGCACGAGAAAAAAAGAAAAAGGGCATTCAAACTCCAGACATTTTACCAGGTGAACCCGGCTGGGAAGAATATATAGCCAAAAAGAAAAAAGCAAAGGATAAAATTAAGGCTGCCAAAAAGAAAACTCCCAAAAAAGCACCAAAAGAAATTGGCAACATAAAAGCTGGAGGAAATGGGCTTAGAATTGGACGAGAAGTTAAAACTTACACCGGTGACAAAAAATACCCTGTCTGGAGATATAGAAGACAAGTTGGAGAAATTATAGTTGACAAAGAAGGCGAAGTCTCACTCTCATTCATTAGACTTGGAAGTGTAGCTAATCATCGTCGACTAATCCAAGATATAGACTTCCAAAAAAAATGGACAGCTAAAGAAAAAGAACTTTTAAGCTCTCAAGAAAAATGCCACCTATGCAGTAAAAAAATATCTAAAACCGCAAAGCCAAACTTATTTCATTATAACCTCTTCAGAAAAAGATCCCAAATT
>CAZAZO010000023.1:0-9889 GCA_964489675.1 Candidatus Woesearchaeota archaeon
AAAAAAGATTCATAGACAAGTTCTCCAAATTTTCTCTCGTAAATTTAATTTTGATGAAACGTCTAATTTATGGAAATATTTTAGTTTCGCCAAGGAAATAGATGAGATTTTGAAAAGACAAGAATTTTTTAAGGGAATTCAAAATATCGACAGAAGCTATCTCCGTGAAATTACAAGCCCCAGAAAAACATGGTCTCCTGATTATAATATCGTTGTAGTAACAGAAGATGAAGAAACTTTTGTTGAGCTACAAAAACTAAATTGTCCAGTTCAGCTGCTAGTAAATGAAAATGATGTAGTTGATTTAGATAAATACGACGTTGTCCAAGTAATTGACTGTGAGATGTTTGGCTCAGTTATTAGTCGTCTGCCACAAAGCGTTTTGATAAATTCGCTAGAAGATGTTTATTTGGAAAGATACCTAGAAATTTTGTCATCGTGGAAAGAAAATTTTTCTATTATGAAAGAAAAGGCTTCGGGAAGATTGTCTGAAATTGTAAGCGAGCTAGATGAATTATTTTTATTAATTGATATAGAAAAAAACAAAGTAATTACAGTAGAAGAAGTTGAAAATCTACTAGAGGAAATCAATGAAAAGATAAATGATAAACTTAAAGAAATGACAGTCTCAGGAGATTCCCTTGTTAAAATTTTATCAGAGGGCAAAATGCCAGAAGATTTTGAAAAAATTATTTCTGGAGCACTTGAGGCAACTAATCTTCCAGGAAATATTTTTAGTTTTAAAATACCAGTAGAAATTGATTACGCTGAGCTTGAAAAATACATCCACTTACAATCAGCAACGGAATTTACTAATTTGTCTGAAAAGATTAAGTCACATGCTTCTAAGTTAAAAAAAGTACCAGAATACTTAAGAGAGCTAGAAGTTGAACTTCTCTTAGAGGATTTTTATTCAGGACTTAGCAGTTATCTTGAAGAAAATAAGAACTATCCAACAATATCTGACAATTTTCATTTCTCTGCTGCTAGTAATTTATTTTTAAATTCACCTCAGCCAGTAGATTTTCAACTTGACAATTTTTCTAAATGCTCAATTTTAACAGGGGCAAATAGCGGAGGAAAGACAACTTTAATCGAGCACATACTACAAAGCATTACGCTATTTAATTTGGGTCTACCAATCCAAGGAGAAGTCCACATGCCAATATTTACAGACATCTATTACTTCGCTAAAAATAAGGGCTCAGCTTCTAAGGGTGCCTTTGAAACACTACTAACACAAATGTCTGGGATAAGGGCTTTAGGCACAGGAAAGGTATTAATCCTAGCTGATGAAATTGAAGCTGTAACTGAGCCAGGAGTGGCAGGAAAAATAATAGCTTCTACTGCTGAATATTTTATAAATAAGGGATGCTTCCTCGTCATTGCAACCCATCTAGGTTACGAAATACAAGATTGTCTGCCAAAAGGAGCTAGAATTGATGGAATCGAAGCAAAAGGCCTAGACGAAAATTTCAACCTCCTCGTAGATCATAATCCCGTGATGGGAAGACTTGCGCATTCAACACCAGAATTAATCGTTGAAAAAATGGCGAATATGAAGGGCGGGGAGTATTTTGAGCACTTGTGGGCGGGTATGAAGAAGGGAGATTAGTATTTGATAGGGATTATTTCAAGTTTTTATTTGATAAGATGAAAAGTGGGGGCGAGTAAAAATTATTTCAAGTTTTTATTAATTAATATTCGCATTATTTCTTCTACCACAATTATACCATGCCTATTGAGCTTAAATATTTTTAATTTCCCCTGTTTTATAATAATTCCAAGATCGGAGCTGACCAGTGATTCAAAAAATTTGTCATAATTTTTATTAAAATTAGTTTCAAAGTGTGACTTAAGTTCAAATGCCATTCGACGTATCTCTTGTTGCTCCACTGTATATCCAAAAGACCTCTTAGAATTAACAACTTGGAGATTTTTACTTAGAGCTTTTTTATATTCCAAGAGAGATTTATTTGTATATTGTTGATACTTGCTGTAAGAATAGGCTTCTGGCCCAAATCCAATTAGTGGAATTTGTTTTTCCCATCTATCTTCATAAACCTGCGCTCTTTGGGAATTCTTTTTTGTAAACCACCCATCGGGACCTTCCCGATAGCCCCTAGCTTTTAGGATGAGTCTTCCTGCTTCCTGCATAGAATAGCTTATTTTTTTGTCGGATTCAGGAACCCCAATATTTTTGCTATCGGTTCTTTTTTTACACTCGAATCGATATAGGGTTATTTCATCAGGCGAATACTTTAATATTTTTATTATGTCCTTACAAAAACTTTTGATCGTTTGTCCTTTGAATCCATACATCAAATCAACATTATATTTGATTCTTGCTTTACTCAATAGCCGTAGTGCTCGAAATACGTCTTTTGTATTATGCCCTCTGTTCATGGATTTCAGCCAGGAATCATTAAGCCGCTGGATACCCATTGACACTCTGTTTATTCCAAACTTTTTATAATCATATAACTTGTCTTTTGTCAGGGTGTCGGGAGTGCATTCTATTGTTATTTCCGTATTTTTATGGATCTTATATAACTTTGATATTTTATCGAGCAATTCGTTCAATATTACATTTGAAAGAAGCGTCGGCGTTCCTCCTCCGAGATAAATAGAGGTGACCTTAGTCTTATTTTTGTTATTGAGTAACACATTAAACTCTTTCATTTCAGATATTATATTTTTTGCATCATCTTGCGCCATATCTCCCAACTCTTCTTTTTTCCCCAGTCCTATTGTAATAACGACAAAATTTACAGATATACGAACATACGGCTATCCCACAGTAAATACTTACTTCCTTTGTTTCTAGTATAGCTCTTTTTAATAAGGCTTTTGATCTTTCGGCCGACGTAGCTTTTCCTGGAATTAATACATTGTGTCTTCGTGGGACATTGGAGCTTATTTTTTCTAATTTTCTAATGGCATAAGTGGCATTCGTACTTGCTTCTTTTATTACATTTTTGCATCCAAAAAAAATAAGTTTTCTCATCCTCACGCCACCCCAAACCTAGCCAAAACATCCTGGGGGTTTTTGTAATAATCGTTAATTGTTCTTTGGACGTCTTCGTAGTTTTTTATTCCTTGTTGATACATTCCAAAAAGAAGTCTGGTTCTCCAATTAAATTCTTGTTTTAGTTGATCTAGCGGAATTCCAGTTTTTTGAGATATCTTTTGAAATACAACCATGTTGTCTATAAAATAGAATTGGTCGTCGGAGGGATTCCATCTAATTGGAGTGTTTGTCTGAGCAGATCCATCAGGCTGAACATCACTAATTTCACTAATTTCTTTTAGTCGCCTAGTTTCATACCTGTCAATTATAGTATGTGTCATAATGGCTACAGCATCTAAACTGTTTACAAGCATTGGGCTAAGCGAAATAGGTGGCGTTTGAAGCCTTTGAATTAAAGTTTCTACTGAGTCTGCGTGCAAAGTTGAAATAGATGCATGACCCGAGGCCATTCCCTGAAATAAAACAGAAGCCTCTTTTCCCCTAACTTCACCCACAATTACATAG
Organism: Candidatus Woesearchaeota archaeon; assembly: GCA_964489675.1. GTDB lineage: Archaea > Nanobdellota > Nanobdellia > Pacearchaeales > GW2011-AR1 > JAGVXH01. The sequence goes on from CAZAZO010000023.1 coordinate 3,536, forward strand.
TCCGGATTTTGTCTAAATGAGCCTTTTAGTAAACTAAACATGTCAATATTTCCCACTTCCTTTTGAGAAACACCAGTTCTAACAACTGAAGGCAGCCAGTTTTCCCTTGGAAGATTTAATTCTCTAGTATCCTCAATTGAAACAACTCTGTTTTCTGGCGGAATAAAAAAAGCAAGAGCATTAAGAAGTGTTGTTTTACCCGATGCCGTTCCTCCACAAATCATTAAGTTGGCTTTGTTTTCTAAAAGTATCCAAAAGTATGCTAAAATTTCTGGGCTGAGTGTTTTAAACTCAATAAGTTGGATTGGTGTCCATGGTATTTTTGTAAATTTACGAATAGTAAAAGTCGGGCCCTTAGTTGTAATATCTTTTGTATATGTCGCATTAACCCTAGACCCATCTGGAAGAGACCCGTCTAGAATTGGTGAAGCATAAGAAATATATCTCCCAGTTTTTTGCGCTAATTTTTCTACAAATCCCCCAAGAGCGTCCAAAGAATTAAATTTTACATTAGTCTTCAAGTTTCTAAAAACTCTATGAACCAAATATATAGGCTCACCTATTCCATTACATTCAATGTCTTCTATAAAATAATCCTTCATAATCGGATCAATCTCATTTAGTCCAATAAAGTCCCTATATAAATAATAAAATATCTTCTCAAATTGCTTTTCGTCAAGCTTTAATCCAAGCTGGCTTATAACAAGCTTTGCAGTTTTTTCAATATAGTTTATTAGATTCTCCTTATTAGATTCCTCAAATAAATTTATGTTCAAAATTTCCCTCATCGAAGACTTAATATTATCTAGGTGTTCTTTTTCTTTTTCTGATAAGAGGGGCTCTTCTACGCTATAGACAAGTTCTCCTGCTTCAGCATCCCAGTATATGTGAATAGATGTAAATGGCGCTATGACCATATATCTAACATTAATCTTGGTCTTATCATTTACTTTTTCTAGACTTGGAACTCTTGGATTTGGATTTATGTTAATTGTCATTTTAATTTACGTTTCTAAAATCTATATTCGTACCCTCGTTTTTTATAACAATCTCATAACTCGTGGAGGTTTCTCTAAATTCTCTTGATGTCTCATCTTGGTTGTATGTTATGTTTGTATTAATGGGTAGACTAATTGTAACGTCCCACGGATTATTGGCGGTCGTTGTAATATTTAAGTTTCCTTCTTGAATTTGAAGATCAGGTTCACTATATTTATATGTAGATCCTATCCCCCAAGTTATCATGTCAGCACTAGCGTTAATTGTTAGTGTTCCTTTTTCTATATGAAGAATTATTTTTCGCTGACCCCCAGGAGAAACTCTCACCTCGTTAATCTTTTGGTTTATTTCTTCCATTGATTGTTTTATTTGATTAATCAAATTTTTATCCCGAGCTTCTTCTATTTTCGGTCTCAGTCCAGCAATAAGTAATCCAATAATGGTCAAGCCTATCAAAGTATAAGTTACAGTCTCTACCCAGATCTGAGCCTTTTTTGATCTTTTAAGGGGAGACAAGCTATTGCTTGAGTTATCACATCTTTTTTTCGACACAGGAGAAAAGCGTGAAATGACTCGTTCATTACTCTTTTGCATGTTTATATTTGGGGAGGGGGATTTATAAAATTATGGTGGTCTAATTAAAGTTTAATGGCTCTCAAAACTATTTTAGATTCAACTACCTAAATCTTTTTAAACCCATTTTTTCATTTTAATTTATGGCAGACATGACAGAGCGTGTAAAAGAACTACAAAGGCAACCTAAGCAAATTAGAAACATTGCTATTTGTGCTCACATTGACCACGGTAAAACAACATTTTCAGATAACCTACTTGCAGGAGCTGGTATGATGAGTGAAGAGCTAGCAGGAAAAGCTAGAAGTCTTGATTTCCATGATGATGAGGCCGAAAGAGGCATTACAATTGATTCTGCTTCTGTTTCTATGGTGCACACAGTAGAAGGTGAAGATTATTTAATTAATTTAATTGATACTCCAGGACACGTTGATTTTGGAGGAGACGTAACCAGAGCTATGAGGGCAGTAGACGGAGCTATTGTTTTATCTTGTGCTAGCGAAGGAATTATGCCACAAACTGAAACTGTTCTTCGTCAAGCATTAAAAGAAAGGGTTAGACCAATTCTTTTCATCAATAAAGTAGACAGATTAATTAGAGAAGTAAAGTTAACACCAGAAGAAATGCAAAAAAGATTCGTTGGAATTATTAATAGTGTTAATAAGTTAATTGCAGAAATCGCAGAAGATGATTACAAGCAAAAGTGGCAAGTAGGAGTAGCAGACGGAACAGTTGCATTTGGTTCAGCATTTCATAATTGGGCATTAAGCATTCCATACATGCAGAAAAACGGAATCACGTTCAAAGAAATAATTGACGCTTATGAAGCTGGCGGAGAAGAGTATAAGGTTCTAGCTAAAAAAGCTCCAATCCACGAAGTTGTTTTAGGAATGGTTGTTCAAAATCATCCAAACCCAGTAGACGCTCAAAGTTATAGAATTTCAAAGATCTGGCACGGAGATCTAGAAAGCCCTGCTGGAAAAGATTTAACTACTTGTAATATCGAAGGTGAAGTAGCATTTGTCCCAATTAAGATTGTGGTGGACCCTCACGCAGGTGAAGTAGCAGCCGGAAGACTTTTCTCAGGAAAGATTAAGCAAGGAGATGACTTATACATGAATATTGCTGGAAGTAAAGTTAGGGCGCAGCAGGTTTCAATTTACAAAGGAGCTCAAAGAATTCAGTTAGACGAAGTAGTTGCAGGAAACATTGTGGGAGTTGTAGGACTTCGAGATGTTGTTGTAGGAGAAACTGTTTCTAAAAACCCAATTGAAAACTTCGATGCAATTACTCACCTTTTTGACCCAGTAGTTACTCGGTCTATTACGACTAAGAAAACTGCAGACTTACCTAAATTAATTGAGGTTTTAAGGCAAATCGGAAAAGAAGACCCTTCCCTTCACATCGAAATTAACGAAGAAACTGGCGAATCTTTAATGTCTGGTATGGGCGAATTACATCTAGAAATTATTGAAAACAGAATTAAAACAGAAAAAGGACTTGATGTTGAAATGGGTCCACCAATCATTGTTTATAGAGAATCAGTTGGTAAAGCAAGCGCTCCAGCCGAAGGTCGTTCTCCAAACAAGCACAATACATTCTTTATTACAGTAGAGCCTTTAGAGGATGCAGTATCAGAAGCTATTATCGCAGGGACTATTCCCGAAGGTAGAATGAAGAAAAAAGATAAGAGTATGGATGAAACTTTGGTTGGCCTTGGAATTTCAAGAGAAGAAGCAGGACAATACAGAGACGTTTATCAAGGAAATGTTTTCTTAGATAAAACAAAAGGTGAAGTTCACATCGGTGAAGTAATTGAGCTTGTACTTGATTCGTTTGAAGAAGTAGTAAGAGCTTCTCCTTTAGCACGAGAACCCGGTATGAAAATGAAGATGAGTTTAGTTGACTTAAAATTACACGAAGATGCAATCCACAGAGGTCCAGCTCAAGTTTATCCAGCAGTTAGAGACTCAGTAAAAGCTGCAATGCACGGAGCTTCTCCAATTCTTTTAGAGCCAGTTCAAGTACATCAAATTGAAGCCCCAGTAGATTTTATGGGAGCGGTAACTTCTCTTGTCTCCACAAAGCGAGGAAATTTAGTTGACGTCGCTCAAGATGCTAGTGGTGTTACAATCAAAGCAGAAATTCCAGTTAGTGAAATGATTGGTTGGACTTCTGACTTACGAAGCGCAACTGAGGGTCGTGGTGTTTCTAGCCTTGTAAGCCAGAGTTTTAAGAAGCTACCAAGTGAATTCCAAGCGAAAGTAATCCAGCAAATCAGAGATAGAAAGGGATTGGCAGAAAACCAATAGAGGGGCACGAAGAGATAGCGAACAATTAGGTCTTGACAATTAAGATAAATAAACAAGACATGATTGTGAGTTAAAGGATTAGCTGAGAATCAGTAATTTTTAATATAGTATATTTTAGTATAATAATCCTTATAAGGAACATTCGGATTTATTATTCATGGATAGGAAGTGGTTTGTCTTGACATGTTGTGCCGATAGGGCTGATGATCTTCTGAGAGGTGTAGATAATTTTCCAGATGGGGTTTATTCACCCAGTGATCTTCCAGGGGGTTCTGCAGCGTTGAAAATTACTAAGTCTAATACTCGAGAGGGATCGTACGTGATCTATCCAGGAGATGAAAAGAGCGATAAAGAATTGACGCTAAGTATGCCAGATGATGTTAGAGATATAGCCTCTCCAAATGGACAGGGGATTGTATTTACAACAAAGAACGATATTCACTATCACGTATTTGCGGATCATAAAACCGGAAGCGAGAGGGGAACCACAACTTATACATCTGTATAATAGATTTTTGTCAATAGTCAGTAAATATAGTTTCATCACAACAATTCTTATAAAGTAATTTTAATTTTGCATCTTATGGTTATCTACGATGCGAATGGAGATGGGGCGGAATATGAATTCAAAGCATATAAAATTTCTGGAGAATTTGGATATGAATTCAGAGAAGTTTTGTTGGCAAAAGAATCCGAGCATACTCTGTTCAGCCCAGGAGTTATTTTTAGGGAAATGAGAAACGGAAGGCCAGAGGTTAAAAAAAATAGAGCCGCGATATTAAAAGCTGCAGAAAGGCCACTTAGAGCAGTTGCATAGTTCTAGCAGAATCAGAGATGGATGATTAAAAATACAAAAGATGGGTCGGGGAGGGATCGAACCCCCATCAAACGGGCCGAAACCGCTTATTCTATCCATTAAACTACCGACCCACCCACAATATTGATATCTAAAAATTACTTATAAATCTATCTAATCTAAATATTTATATACACTAATGTTTAGGGGTTGGTATGGCAGCTAAGATGAGCGCAGAAGAGAAGGTTGATTTAATTAAGAAGAATTTGCAAGAAGTAATTGGTGAAGAAGAGTTAATTGAAAAACTAAAGTCAAAAAAAGAATTTAAGGTTTATTGGGGCACAATGCCAACGGGCAGTCCCTCAATTGCATATTTTTTCCCGATGATGAAAATTGCAGATTTGCTAAGTGCAGGATGTAGTGTAAAGATATTGTTGGCTGATTTGCACGCGGCATTAGACAGTGTCCCATGGGATTTGGTTGATGCTAGATATGAATATTACAAAGAGGCAATAACACAAATTTTGAAAACAGCAGGAGTCGATATTTCAAAGCTTGAGTTTGTTAGAGGTAGTGATATTCAGTTAACAAAAGAGTATTTCCAGGACTTATTGAAATTAAGTACAATGACTAGCCTGCATGACTCCACCAAAGCAGCAAGCGAGGGAATCAAGAGCGCGGCTGGGGCCAATGTAAAACTTTCTGGAATGATTTATCCTTTGATGCAGGCTCTTGATGAACAGTATTTGGATGTTGATGCACAGTTTGCTGGGGTTGACCAGAGGAAGATCATGGTTTATGCTAGGGAATATCTTCCTAAGATCGGCTACGAACAGAGAATTGAGCTTATGAACCCAATGATTAGGGGTCTAGTCGGAGAAAAGATGAGTTCAAGCATAGAAGGAACAAAAATTGATTTATTAGACGATGAAAAAACGATTAAGAATAGAATAAACAAGGCAGATTTCGTAGAGGGAAGTACAGATAACGGAGTTATGGCACTTTTCAAATATCTAATATTTGTTCTAAAAGAAAACAAGGGCGAAAAGCTAATTGTTCAGCGTCCAGATAAATTCGGTGGCAACTTGGAATTCGAAAGCTATGAATATCTAGAAAAGGCAGTTTTAGACAAGAGTATCCACCCAATGGATGTAAAAAGTAGCCTGACAAAAGAGTTGACAGAGTTACTAGACGACTTTAGAGAGAATAAGAAATTGAAAGAGTTATATGAGAAAGCTTATCCTGAAGTTTAATCCACCTCAACGAATTCAGTTTTAACTTGCTTTAGTGATGTTGTTGATATTGTTTTTTTGAATCCAAATTTTTTTACATTAGTCTTTACCCATTCATAATATTCATCAATGTCTTTTGAGCGAAGTTTAATTAGTAATTCATAGTCTCCCGTGCAAATATCAACACTTTCTATTCTAGGATCTTCTGCAAGCTCTTTGGCAATAGATTCTGGGTCTCCATATTTCTCCTCGCTTAAGTTGATAAATACAAAAGTACAATGTCCTTGATCAATTTTTTTATAATCGAAAACTGCCTTATATGATTTTATGGCTCCTTGTTTTTCTAATTGTTTGATGTTATAATGCAATGTCGTTGAGGGTTGTTTAAGCTTTTTTGCAAGCTTTGCTATTTGCGGAGTGCAATATCCTTGTTTGAATAAGT
>CAZAZO010000024.1:0-5037 GCA_964489675.1 Candidatus Woesearchaeota archaeon
TTTAGAAAACATAATAATAGGCTCATCTACAATTTATCCATTCATAAAGCCACATTTCTATAAGGGCAAGCTGCTAATGGAGGGAGGACTTCCATACTGGAATTTCAAGAAAATTTTCAAAGGATGTGATAAGATTATAATTATAAATCCAAAGAAAGGAAAAACAAAATCAGCGGACAATATACTTCAGATTTTTTCAACAAAAAAAGTCCCATTAAACATTCTAGACTATACAAGTAAAGAAAAAATTATAGATTTGTATAATTTGGGTAAAATAGAGGCAGGGGCGCAACTTCCAGTTATCAAAAAATATGTAGAAAACAAATAAGGGAGGCAGATAAAATTATTAGGATAAATTTTTTATTATATCAGATAAGATATTTTTGTTGGCACAACATACAAAGTCGTATTTTTTAGAAAGATCTACTAGCTGATCATTATAAGAATTGCCATCTAAATCAGTAATAATCCCACCTGCATTTTTTAGTATAGGGTACGCCAAGAGGTTAAAAAAATCTGATTCTTTTCTCGCTTCAACTAAAAAGTCAGCTGCATTTCTTGCAATTTCACAAATCTCAATTCCGGTATTTTCAAATGACCTAATGTCTTTTGAAGAGAGAAGTAGGGATTCGGTTTTATCGAGTTGCCTATTTGCTAAAGAGTATCCAAATCGCAAATAGGCGGTTGCTTCTGCTAAATTTTTGATATCCCCTACTTTTATCTGACACTGTTTCTTAGTAATATTATTAAAAAACATAGACTTTTCACCATCAGTATAATAGAAATCTCCAGACCTAAGACCTTCTACGAATGCAAATATCAAATCCCTAAACATTATATTGTTAATTTTTTCTGATATAGCTATTGCAATACATGGATCACCAACACCTCTATCCCAGTTAAGAGATCCGTCAATAGGGTCTATGAATATTGAAAATTTAGCTCCTTTTTTTATTGTTTCTGGCGCAGATTCAATAAATATATTACAGTCATAGTTCTTCAACTCCCCCTTAATTGCCTCAATCGCCAACCTATCTACCCTGTGGGCAGATTTCAAATCATTAGGGTCTTCACAAGTATCTCCAACAAACCCAGATCCTAGTAGATTATTTTTTAGTTCACTCTTTACACAAGAAGATATCTTCCTGCATATATCAAGATATTCCATGGACTACTAAATAAAAAGAGATTCTTAAGGCTTTCCTAAAAAAACAAAACGCCCCAAAATTAAAAGGGCAAAATAATAATTTATGGCTTTTCGCTTGTGCGTTTAACTTAAGTCATCTAGACCAAGTTCATTAACGCTAACACTTGGCTCATCTTCAAACATTGAACCTTGGTTCTTTCCTAAGATATAAGGAGACTTTACACCAGTCATAATGGTGATCACCCTCACTCTTCCTTGGAATTCCTTGTTTACTCTCGCACCGATAATAACTTGTGCTTCGGGGCTCAAGTTTTCAGTTACAAGACGTCCTATGTTATCAAACTCTTCAAGCTTCAAGTCAGGTCCGCAAGTTACGTGGATCAAAGCTCCAGTAGCACCCCTGTAATCTACATCCAATAGTGGATGAGTAAGAGCTTGCTGAACAGCAGCGTCAACCTTTGCGTTAGAATTGTCTTCACCAATACCAATAACTGCTACATCTCCATTCTTCATAATAGAAGAAACGTCTGCATAGTCTAGATTAATTAAAGAGGGTAGTGTGATTGTCTCAACAATACCTTTAATCATAGTGGAAACTAATTCATTCGCAACAGCAAATGCTTGTTCCATTGGTAGCTGTCCTGCAATATCGACTAATCGATTATTGTCCAGAACAATTACCGTGTCAACACTTTCTCGAAGTTCTTGAAGTCCAAATTCTGCCTTATCAATTCTAGCTTTTTCAGCTTCAAAAGGCATTGTTACAACAGCAATAACCACAGCACCAGCTTCTTTAGCAAGTTGAGCTACAACAGGAATGGAACCAGTCCCACTTCCTCCTCCCATACCAGCCAGAACGAAAACCATATCCGAATTCGCTACAGATTTCTTCAGGTCAGTTAAGGATTCTTTAGCAGCCTCTCTTCCTCGCTTAGGGTAACCACCACATCCAAGTCCTCGAGTAAGTTCTTTTCCAATCAAAATCTTCTCGTCAGCCTTTGTGATAGATAAGTGTAATGCGTCAGTATTAATACCGTAAACAGTAGCACCGTTAATCCCCTTGTTGAAAAGCCATGTCGCCATGTTACAACCACATCCACCGCAACCAAAAACCTTAATGTTAGCCTTTCCGGCTTTAAGATCATTAAAGTTAATACTATTGGCTTCTGAAGTTTCTATTGCTTCTTTTGCAAAATCAAGTGGCATTTTTCTTTTTATTTCAAACCTCCTTTCAAATTTTTGAATGTAAAGCAAAAATTTGCATGAAGGATCATCTCTTCTTTCAAGTTATTCATGTAAAAATAGAGGCTATCCAGTTTAAAAATATATATGTGCTGTGATGGATGTTTTGCAGGATAGTCATTTGTTTATTTCTTCAAAAGCACACCATAATCTTCCTTAAGCTCCTCGAAAATTAAGAGACTTTCAATGTCAAGAATCTCTTCGCTTAGCTTTTCTTTTATCTCATTGAGTATTTCATAGTATTTTCTTGTGTCTTCCACCTCAATCCGAAATTCGTAGTCATGGCTTCCAAAGGTTTTTTGATACCAAGATATATTGGGATGAATCAAGGCAAATTCAAATATTTTTTTTGAGGTATTCTCAGATTGGTTCTTAGTTTTTATAAAAAGCTTATAGTTCTCCATTCCAATTTTGGATATATTGGGAAGAATTGAATAACCCAAAATGACACTTTCTTTTTCAAGATTTTTTAATCTTCTCCTTACGGTGGAAAATGGCATTTTTAATTCCTCAGAAATTTTTAGAATAGGTTTTCTAGCATTTCCAGTCATCAGTGAGAGTATTTTTATATCAATCTCATCAGGGTGGTAATTCCTGGCCTTGCTTCCGAAGGTTGTTTTAATTTTCTTAACTTCCGATTTTTCTGAGAGGTAAGCTCTCGGAAATTTTTGAGTTTCTAATCTCATGGCTACAATATATTGGGAAAGTTCATTGGGGTATTCTCCTAGAATAGATTTTAGTTGCTCATTGAATTCTTGAAGATCAGCCCCCACAAGAGAAATAGAGTAATCAAATCTTCCTCCGTAAATAGCAAGATAGGCAACCCTTGGGTGATTTTTCAGATAGTTTAAGATTTCTGAGGTCTTATTTTTTGATGAAGATTCAATTTTTCCAAATATTTGAGCATAAATAGCCTTGTCAAAAACCCTAATATTGAGAACAGTTTGGAATTCAGTTATTAGTCCAAGATTCTTTAACTTATTTAAGCGATAATTTACAACTTGTTTACTAATATTTAATTTTTTACCGAGTGAAGATTCCTGCTCTCTAGAGTTTTCATCTAGCAGATAAAGCAGTTTTTTGTCTTTCTTGTCTAATCCCATCATAATTACAATTATCCATATTAGTATATAAATGCTACTATTTGTAAAAAGATTAGGAAGAAAGTCTTAACTACTATTACAGAGTAGTATGGATATGAGAAGTCAAGAAGAGATAGACCACCTGACCAGGGAGAAGCAGAAAGCCATGTTGGATATCGCAAAACTAGTTGGGCTATGGAGTTTGCGATCTTTCGATTGTTGCACTGAGTGGCACAGAGTAAATAATAAATTGCAAAGATATGAGGCAAAGTATAGGCTAAGAGAGGGCAAATATATAGAGACCAAAGTCCCCAAGGAGGGAAGCATGTCTTATAGTGGTAGGCTAGAATTTATAGGGACAATACCTCAGAGAACACAAGGAAATTTTTATTCAGTTTTACTAACTACAGATTCCGAGCCAGAAAACAAAATTTACAGAAAAAGCTTTAACAACAAGCTAGGTATAACGAGGTCTTCCCTGCCACGCTATCCCGAATTGGAGGCGGCATTTAAGGCACCAGACTCAAAGGATCGCAAGGGCACGAGCAAAGAGTTATTAGACGATTTTGAATCCATTTTTAGAGTTGCAATAAAACAAAATAGGAAAAAACTCTATGATTTATCTCGGGAAGGGTGTAGGATGTCTGACGGAGGACGAGAAATAGTTTCTAATCTCCTAGGAAAAGACAGGGTCAATAAGATATGGGTTCCTGAAAATAGTCAAAATGGGGGATATGCGGGCACGCCAGTTTGGATGATGCTAGGGATGCCATAATTATTTCAACTTCTTAGAATACTCTTTCAAGTTTTTCTTAAATTTATTAAGATCTTTTCTGTTAAAAATGGCCCCAGAAGACTTCGGGTGTCCACCAGCAGAAGAATTTTCAAATCCTTTTGTGCATTCCCGAAGAAGTTCATTAACGTTCGTCTCCCCACCAGTACTTCTAGCAGAAACCCTGACTTGGTCCCCCTTTCTTAGATATAAAAGAATTGTAGAGCCAGGATTCTTAAAGCTAAGGGCAGTACTTACACTAGATTTTATAGGATATTTTGGATCAAATTTATAAAGACTAATCTTCCCAAATTTCTCTCTCTCACTTTTAAAAAGTTTTATGTGTTTTTGAATTTCTTCTTCAACCGGGCGAGTCATTTGTTTTATTTTATAAAGATCCCTATATGTTTTTAATCTAGCCAAAACATAAAAACTTTTTTTCGGCCTTTTGTGATTATAAATTAACATTTTATTTATTGTAAATACAACATCCTTTAAGAATTTCTCCAAGGTAATCTTTTCTCTTTTTAAAAAATCCTTCAAGAATTTATCATTTTCAGGGTACTTGTGTCCGGCATCAGATATTGTCCCAGCAATTGCTTTCCATTCTTCCATTTGTGTTAATTCAAATGCCGTTCTGCTTGAAGGGATGTATCCTTGCTTAAATGTTCTAAGGTCAAGAATATTTTTCGGCATTTTGTCTGTTGTCGGATGATGGTCAGTGAAGAATACTTCTCGTTTTTCTAAAACGGGATAAAGGTGGGCGATGTGCGCTGGAGGCAGGTCGGCGATTA
>CAZAZO010000024.1:5047-9756 GCA_964489675.1 Candidatus Woesearchaeota archaeon
ACTTATCAAATCGTTTTAATTTTTTCAAGAAATTTTTATTTGTTTTTTCTCTAGATAAAATAAAGTTTTTTGCCTTAGCGCCCCTACCCTTTGCAAACGAATAAAATAGAACCCCCGCAGCATACCCATCCAAATCACTATCGTGTATCACAGCAACTCTGTCTTTTTTGGATATAGAATTTAAAAATGCCTTAGCCTGATTCATATTAACTTTTCCCATTACACAAAAAGTCTACCAACCTTTATAAGATTAGGTGTTAATGATATATTGTGACAAAAATTATAGGAATTGACGATGCAGGAAGGGGTCCAGTCTTGGGACCAATGAGTCTAGCTGGAGTTTTAATAGATACTGAAGCCGAGCAAGAAAAAATAAAGGCACTTGGGGCAAAAGATTCAAAACTATTAAGCCCAGTTCAAAGAAAGAGGATAAAAGATGCAGTCCAACTTACTTATAAATATAAAATAGTCAACGCTGATCCAAAAGAAATTGACGACTTTCCAAACTTAAACAATCTTGAAGCATTAAAGGCAAGTATGATAGTTAATCATTTGATAAAAGACATCGATGAAAAGGTAAAGGTAATAGTAGATGCACCCTCAACTAATGCAGGCGCGTGGGGAGCCCACTTAAAAGAGCTGATAATAAAAAAAGATCAAGTAGAGATAATATCAGAGCATAAAGCCGATATGAAATATCCAGTAGTCTCAGCAGCATCCATTATAGCAAAAGAAGACAGAGAGAAAAATATCAGGAAGTTAAAAAAAGAGCTCGACGCAGACTTTGGAAGCGGCTACCCTGCTGACCCCAAAACAAAAAAATTCTTAGAAAAAAACTGGAACAACAAAAAGTACGAATCAATAATTAGAAAATCGTGGAGCACATACAAAAAACTAGCAAAGAAAAACAAGCAACAAGAGTTGTATTTTTTGTAGTAACCCAATTCTTAAAAACCCCCACCCCCAAATATCACCATGAAAACAGACTGGGACTTTTCAGACCTAAAATCAGATGCGAAAGAGCAAGAAACAATAGAAAAAAATATCGATGAATTTGCAGGAACGTGGAAGAAAAAAGATTTCTCAAATTTAAGCAAAGAAGAAATATTAAGCTCTCTAAAAGATTACGAAAAGATAATGAGGGAGCACGGAACTTCGGGGAGGAGAGGATATGAATCATACCTTAAAATATTTCAAAATGAAAACGATCCAGAAATAAAAAAAGAATATGGTAAGCTTTTAGACTTTGAAAACAAGATGTTAAATAAGTTAAGTTTTTACAGAATTTCCCTAGCAAAAATACCAGAAGAAGCACAAAAGCAGCTCCTAGAATCATCAGAATTTGCGAACTACAACAACTTTTTAGCAAAAAAATTCGCAGTTTCAAAATATTTACTAAGCGAAGAGGAAGAAAAGATCTTAACGCTAAAAGATTCCGTTGCATATGATAATTGGGTGAAGATGTTATCAGGATTTTTATCAAAAGAAGAAAGATATTTAGAATCAGAGAAAGAAAATAAAACATTCTCAGAAATTATGGATCTACTAAGCGACACCTCAAAAGAAAAAAGAGATTGTGCAAACGAAGCATTTAATGACATCCTGGAAAAAAATTCAGATTTAGCGGAAGTAGAAATAAATTCAGTTTTAAAAGATAAAGCAATCAACGACGAATTAAGGGGATTTGAGAGAGCAGACCAATCCAGATTAATAGCAGACGATATAGATTCAAAAACGGTAGACGAATTATTAAGAACTATAACAAGCAGATTCGACATTGCAAAAAGATATTACAAATTAAAGGCAAAGCTTTTTGGAGTAGAAAAACTAGGATATCACGAAAGAAACGTTCCTTATGGTTCAGTAGATAAAAAGATGTCTTATGAGAAAGCTCTCGAGTTTGTCTTAGAGATATTCCAAAGTATTGATCCAGAGTTTAAAACAATAATTCAAGAGTTAGTGGATTCTGGTAAAATAGATGTTTTCCCAAAGAAAAACAAAAGAATGGGGGCAGCTTGTTTCCATAATATTATTTCTCATCCAACATATATCCTACTAAATTATCAAGAAAATCTAAAAAATATAAGCACAATGGCGCACGAATTTGGCCACGCAATTCATAATGCACTAATGAAAGACCTGGGGGCACTCAACTTTGGATGTCCTAAATCAACAGCAGAAGTTGCAAGTACTTTTTTTGAAGACTTTGTGCTAGAAAAAATATCTGAGAATGCTAGCGAAGAAGAAAGATTAGCAATTTTGATGCAAAAAATAAATGAGGACGTTTCTTCCATTGCAAGACAAGCGGCATGTTACAATTTTGAAAAAGAACTACATGAAATATTTAGAAAAGAGGGCTACTTATCAAAAGAAACAATAGGAGGGCTGTTCCAAAAACACATGTCCAGCTACATGGGCCCCAGCATTGATAAATCAAAAGGAAGTGAAAATTGGTGGGTTTATTGGAGCCACATAAGGGAGTATTTCTATGTGTATTCATATGCATCAGGAGTTTTAATATCAAAAGCACTCCAAGAAAAATACAAAGAAGACAAAGCTTCAATTGAAAAATTCAAACAAATCCTAGCAAAAGGAACTTCAAAAAAGCCAGAAACAATATTTCAAGAATCAGGGTTAAAGCTAGATAAAGATCTTTGGGATAAGGGTCTTGACAAGATAGAAGAGATGCTAGACGAAGCAGAAGCTCTCGCAAAAAAACTCGGCAAGATATAATTCGTGTTTTAATTAATAGCATATCACATCACAACAATAAATAAAAAGAAGACATAGCAAATATTCAAGATGGCTAAGTTGAAAACAATAGAAGATTATCAAGATAATAATTGGGAAATTGGGGGAGTAGGGTTAATTCATGATTCTGAGTCATATGTTATATCTCCTTCTGGACATTGTTATAATACTCTACCCTTGTTACACGATGACTGTCCTCTTTGTGCACTAGCCGAAGCTGATGGAGAATTAGTTGCCTGTAGCCATGGAGAAGAGGCCGAAAGAGAAATTAAAGAGGCTGGAAAGTTGGTTAAATTGCTATGGGAAAAACAAAAAGATGAGACTACGTTCCACCCGGCGGGATGACCGATAAACAAATTCTTAAAAACCCCCTTCTCCTAATTATCTCGAATGGGAACGCACATAAAAAAGTTGGTGATGCACGGCTTCAAGAGTTTCGCTAGAAAAACAGAGATCCCCCTAGAAGACTCAATGAATATAATTGTTGGGCCGAATGGATCAGGAAAATCAAACATAACAGATGCCTTGTGTTTCGTCTTGGGCCGAATAAGTATCAAATCCATTAGGGCGGCTAAAGCTGCAAACTTACTTTTTTCAGGAAACAAAACATACAAGGGGGCTGGAGAAGCCTCAGTAGAATTAATTTTTGACAACACAGATAAAACATTCAGCATAGAGGGCAAAGAGGTCTCAATCAAAAGAGTCGTTAGAAGGAATGGGTCATCAGTCTATAAAATAAATAACGAAACGAAGACAAGACAAGAACTTCTAGAGCTTTTGGCACAAGCAGGAGTAGATCCCCACGGCTTTAACATTGTCCTTCAAGGAGAAATTCAGTCACTAGTGAAATCCACTCCAGACGAAAGACGAAAAGTCTTAGAGGATGTGGCAGGAATTTCAATCTACGAAACAAGAAAAGAAAAGTCTATTAGAGAACTGGAAAAAACCGAAGAAAAGCTAAAAGAAGTAGCAGCAGTACTAAGAGAAAGAGCAAGCTATTTGAAAAATTTAGAAAAAGAAAAGCAAGAAGCACTTATGTTTCAAAAGCTAGACGAGACAATCTCTAGGTGTAAAAAAACAATTTTAGAGCTTGGAAAAAAAGATAGACAAAGAGACTTGTCAGGAGTGGACAAAATAATTCAGGGTGCAAGCGCAGAAACAAACAAGCTAAAAGAGGAAATTTCAAAGCGTAAAATTAACGTGGAAAGCATCGGCGCCAAAATAGAGGAAATTAATAAAAAAATACAAGATTCAACAAGCAACGAAAAAGAAGACCTTCATAATGAAATAAGTGAGCTTCGAGCAGAACTAGCAGGCCTAGAAGTAAGGCGTGAAAATTTTGAAAGAGTCGTCCAGCAAAACAAAACAAAATCAACAGAACTAACGAAAAAACAAGAGCTTTTAGAAGAGGAAATAGGAAAAATTCAAACCAAAACACCAGAAATAAAAGAAACTCAAAAAGCACAAAAAGATCTTCAAGAAAAATTTGATAAACTAGAAGAAAAGAAAAGAAGATTCTACGTTTTAAAGTCAGAAATAGCCACCCTAGAAAACAACAAAGAGCAATTCAACAAATTCCTAATTGAAAGCCAAAAGGAAGTAAGCCTAATTGAAAGATCTGTTAATTCATTATTTGAAGAAATAAAATTTGCAAAAACGGAAGAAGTCGCTCAAAGAATAAAGGTTGAAAACAAAGAGCAAATTGAAAAATTAAGAAGAGAAATGGAGCATCTAGAAAGAGTAGTTTTAGAAAAAGAAAGAAGAAATGCAGTTTTAGAAGACGAAATAAAACGAGAAGAGGGCCTCAGGGATTCAATTCTAGACCTTAAGAATTGTCCAACATGTAAACAAGAGGTAGGAGAAGAATACAAAGGAACAATTCAAGGAAATTCAAATAAAAAAATTAAAGATGCAAAGTCAGAAGAAGGAGATAACGTAAAAATAAAAGAAAAAGCGAG
>CAZAZO010000025.1:0-9684 GCA_964489675.1 Candidatus Woesearchaeota archaeon
CCCGCTTAACATTTCTTTCATTAAAGACATTATGGTGAATAAAGACTCCTCCGAAAGCCTTAGGAATATGCATTAGCTCATGAATAATAACCTCATCTTGTTTTTCCAAAGACAACTTATCAAACTTTTCTGCAATAACTTCTATTAAATAAAACCCATTCTTTCTTCCCATAGCTATTTGCATGGCTTTACCCAATGCATGACATCTAGCAATAGTCCTCCTAGCAGTTGAGCCCGTACTTCTCAAAAACCCTATATGTTCTGGATCCAAATGAGGCCAGCCCATTATTCTTATGATTTCCTCAGCTCTTTCTCTTATATCTAGTGCCTCATGGTACTTAATTGGCATAAACTATTTAATCTCGAGCTGCTTATAAGCCTTATGAAATCCCATACAAAATACTTAGTTGTCAAAATCGAAAAAGAACGAGATATAATTAATATAACAAATAACGTTCAGCAAGCAATCAACGAATGCGACATTAGAGAAGGAATAGTTTTGATCAACTCTATGCATATAACCTCTAGTGTATTTATCAACGACGAAGAAAGCGGCCTAAAAGAAGATTTTATGGACTGGCTAGAAGAATTAGCCCCAAGTAGGCCCAAGCTACCCCCAAAAGGATACAGGCATCACAGAACTGGCGAGACCAACGGGGATGCTCACCTAAAAAGAACAATTATGGGCAGAGAGGTAGTATGCGCGATAACAGAAGGCCGACTAGACTTTGGGCCATGGGAACAAATATTCTACGGAGAATTTGATGGAATGCGAGACAAAAAAATAATGGTTAAAATTATCGGGGAGTAATTAGCCCGCTTTTTCAAGCTGATACCCATCCTTACTGGTTCCTACCCTAACCCCAGATAAGCCAATTTCATACTCCAGCGGAATCCTAGCCCATCTCCCCATGTGCTTCATAGCATTCCCAAGAAGAGACTTCTTAGACGACCTATCAATTCTTGCCCTAAGAACCTCACCCTCTGAAACATGAATATCTAAAAGCGCGGACCTTGGCTCCCCCGTTTCCTCGTCATATCTTACTAAAGCTGACTCTTGAGCGCTCCTTGGCAAAACAATATCTGATCTTAGCCTATCATTATATTGCCCATTAGACGGAACGAGTACTGGACTAAAGGCCGTTTTACCATCAGCATTAGAAATTGTAAAAGATAGATCATAAGTTCCTGCAAAAGTATCCATCCCAAACATAAAAAAACTAAACTCTGGAGACAAGTTTGATCTTGGAGTCCAAAGAGGAGACGCGCTTTCTGAGAATTCCACATATCTTGATCTCTCCGTCTCACTTACGGGATTGACCTTTAATCTAATTCCCGTTTCTATTAATCCTTCTACCATTCCATAATTTCTCTTAATAACTTTAAAAATATTTATATGCTCAACTAGTCATAATCTCAATCCCGTCCCTATGATTCAATGGATGATCTTTTCCAACTGGCATCTTAGTCCTAACATCAATTGCCTTTACAAACTTGTCTCCAATATCTGTATGTAAAAAATAAGCAAAGTCAAGTGCAGTAGACCCCTTCGGTAACAAGAAGCAATCAGGAAGAACATTGCCCTTAGCATCCGCCAACTTTGAGCCCGCAGGAAAAATCGCTATATATTTTAAAAGCTCAAATATAGCCTTATCTAAAATCTCTTGCACGCCAGTTGAACCAAATCTGTCGAGTACATTTTTCTGAATACTATTCAATGCCTCTTTTTGCTTATCATTAACCTTGTCTTCATTAATTGTAAAATTAGAACTTCCTGGAATATATTCAATCATACCTGCATTTGCCGCCTGCCTTAAAGATAGCTCTGCGTCCGCCGACGCTGGAATTATCAACAAGTCTGAAAATTCTTCTTTTAATTTATTCAAATTCTCCTCGCTGCCTTGCTTATCTGCCTTATTCGCTGCAATAATCATTGGTTTCGTTATATGCCTAAGCACTCTAGCAAAATTCATTAAGTCTTCACTGCTCCATCCCGTCAAACTAGAAGTATCTAACTTTAATTTCAAAACCGCTTCTTTTACATCATCTTCTTTTACCCCAAGTCCACTAAGCTGCTTTGCAATAGCAACTGAAAAATCCTGCTTTGTTGACGAAATAGTTCTAGCCAGCTTCTCCCAAGTTCTGTTTATTATAGACAAATACCACTTGTTAAGTTCATTTTCCAGCATCTTAACATCCTCGATCGGATTTCCCTGCCCTTCGTTACCTCCAGCGTCAGTCGTCCCGCTTATGTCCACTATTTGGATAAAGCAATCAGCCTGGCTCAAGTCATTTAAGAACTGGTTCCCAAGCCCCTTGCCCTCGCTAGCCCCCTCAACCAGACCCGCAACATCCATTAATTCCACTGGGACAAACCGAGTCTCTCCCGTACAATACCCAGTCCTAGGATTACACTTAACATTAAGTTCTTTGCAAAGAGAAGCCACTCTCACGTATCCTATCCCATGATTAGGCTCAATTGTAGCGAAAGGATAACTCGCAATTAAAATATCTGAAAGCGTTGCTGCCTTAAAAAATGTAGACTTCCCACACGACGGCTTTCCCACAAGTCCTAATAACATAAAATTAATGATGAAATCGAGTTTTTAAGATTAGTTGTTCTTTAACTTTTTCAAAATCAATCATCATCTTACCCTAAAGAACCTTCCATTTATAAAATTGACCTAAAGCCTAGCCTCACCCCAACCATCCTCAGGACACAGCCCCCCATAATCCACCCTCCTAGGCCCAGCCCTAAGCAATCTATCTCCAAAATTATATACCGGTGGAGCTTCAAGTGGCTTTACCCATGAGCCCTCGGATGAAGCCCTAGAAGAAATTGCCTGTGAGCTTTCTCGACAAAATAGGGGTGCAACTTCTCTTAATATTACTAAATAAATCGGATCCGTCGGATCAAGCTTACACTGTTTATGTAAATACTCTCCAGGCCTCATTTTCTTAATCCTCTTTGCATGGCCTTAACCATGACGCTCCCTTTATAAAAATTTATATGTTCAGATGATAAAAGTCCAAGACAGAAGTTCTCTTTTTGATCGTTAACTACTTGAATAAATGAGCCTGGCAGGATAGACAACGAAGCCAAGCGAAGTGCAGACCGATGTCTACGAGCAACTTGTTTGCGAAGTTTGTTCAAATCCAAAAAATGAGCCTGGCAGGATTTGAACCTGCGACCACTGGCATTCTTAGAGTCCTAAGAAAGATCCGATTCTAACGAAACGGACTCATATAAGACCAGCGCTCTACCTGACTGAGCTACAGGCTCATTATAACAATTTACTTTGAAAATCATATATAAATCTTGTGATGAGTCATCAGCAGATTTAAATACATAAAAAACTAATATCTACTATGGCAAAACAAAAGAGGCTTTATAGAAGCAAAGGCAAAGACAAGATGATCGCAGGAGTCTGTGCCGGAATTGCTGAGTATCTTGATGTCGATCCAACAGTTGTTAGATTAATTGCAGTCTTATTACTTGTAGTTTATGGCGCAGCATTCTGGGCATATTTGATTCTATGGTTAGTTGTACCTGAAAAAAGCTAAGCCCACAAACAAAAAATAATTTAATCTTAGAAAGTTACTTTTTACAAAGAGCTAGAGCATAGGATTTATCCTTAGATGTCCAAATTTCAACATCCCCAAAGTATAATTTTAAAAAACTCGCGAAATCTTCTTTTGTGTATTTGTAGGAAACTGAAACCAATACTTGGTCCCCTTTCCTAAAATAAATTTTTTTATCTTGAAATTCAATCGTTTTATCATTTAATATCGTATAATATAGCTCGACTCTTGAATTCTTAAACCTGACACCCAGCTCTATTTCTTCTTCTTTTAGTCCGAGCTGCATTGGTATGTGTTTTAAGAATTCATTTACCTCTGCATTGTCATATGATTTTAAAATCTCTTCTGGATGACGATTATCCAATCCATTTCCGATAAGCAAATAATCTCCACCCCTCATACTGCTCCTAATCTCATACAAAAGCTCATTAATTTCAAAATTACCCAAAGTATTCCCAAGTATCAAAAAGAAATTTTTCTTAAAATCTCCTACTCTAAGTAAATTAGAAATATTCTCTACATTTTCAAAGTCCGATATATTCCACTGGAACTTCACAACTTCTTCAACATCAGTTTTTCTAATCTTGGTTAGCGCTTTTTCAACCATATAATCACTAATATCAATTGGACAATATCTCATCCTAATGCTGCCCTTTAGTTTATCAATAAACAAAACCGCCTTTTTACCATCCCCACATCCAAGATCTATTAGATTTAAATTTTCGCCCTTTATTCTCTTAATCATTAATTCCATATTGTTATTAATCAAATCTATTTCCTTTTGAATAACATCTTCTTGATAGCTCTCCGAATTTTCTAAATCTAAAAATGCCTGTGCCTGCTCTGGCCTCAAATACCACAACTTAGAATCCGCAATATTCCAAACGTGCGTATTGCCCTCTAAAGAATACCCTCGCTTTATTAATTCCTTAAAAATTAAATCATTTATTTCTGAATGGTGCTTAGCTACCATACCATAAATATAGCAGATTCCGTTTTTATTTCTTTGGGTACACTTTCCCGATACAACAGTAGTGAAAAATCAGTCCTTGCTTTGCAAACTTTTAAAAATGAAATTCAATCTAATACCTTGTGCTCTCGTAGTCTAAGGTGCCCGATGGTTGCCATAATCCTACGAGGGTGAAGAACACAACTGCTCTCGTAGTCTAGTGGCCAAGGATGCCGCCCTCTCAAGCTGGGAAAACTATTCGATGAGAAGAAACTTTCCGGTCCAGTTTCTGGACAGCAGTAATCTCCGCGAGGTGAATAAAATCCCTTGTAGATTTTACGGAGAACGGCGGTGACCCGGGTTCAAATCCCGGCGGGAGCATTTTCCATTTTATCGACGCTGTTGAAGAAAAAATACGTTTTTAAGATGTGGCCCGGGTTAGTAAAATTTTTAAATAATTTCCTAAAGAATTTATACTCACGAAGTTAGTAGTATTATTTTTTATTTCTAAAATTAAAGAAAAAACCTATTTTTTTAGAAAAAACATGGGAGAGGGAATCCCATGCAATATTAAAAAGCAAGATAAGAAGAATGCCGATTATCAATAAAGTTAACCAGCCCCAAATATTATTTACTTCTTCACTAAACTGTTGAAACAAAACCAGGGCCTGAATAAACCCCACAAAGGCCAAAACCACCGTTGCCTTCGTAGTAGCTTCTGTCCTCTCTTCATTTGTAAGAATAATTTTACTTTTTTCTAAGAGCTCCATACCTTCTGGGCAAATGGTAGCCTCTGTTATATGCGTTAAGTCTGCAAGATATTCAATTTTAGCTCGCGTATCTGATAAAACGATCTCAATTTTTTTAGTTTTATGGAGGTATGCTATAGCCCTAAGGAGTTCTTTATCTTTTATATTGATTTTAAGTTTTTTCAACAAATAAGGAATATGGCAGGGTTGAGGATAGCATAACTCTAACTCTTCTAAAAACCTAATCATCAGTTTTTTATCCATTTTTAAACAAAACCAATTTGCTTATTAAATTTATCTAATTTACTTAGTGGACAATTCTTACCGCCTCCCGGCGGAATCCCACCCCCTTTCCTAAATCCTTAAAAACCCCCTCACTTTTTATTCCCCATGACATGCTATTCACATTCTCGAGTTTCAACCTTTGATCAATGTAGATACAAATACAAACTACAATATATCGATAAAGTAAAAGTTGACATCCCAAATACAATCGAATGCTTTATGGGAGACATGGTCCATCAAGCCCTCGAAAAACTATATTCTATGCTAAAATTTCAAAAGACCATGAGCGTAGAAGAAGTAATTATCTTTTACAACCAACTTTGGAAAAAAGAATATGTCCCAGAAATCTTAGTAGCAAAGGCTAGCCAAGGATTAACAGCAGAAGATTATCGAAAAATGGGAGAAAAATTCCTAATTGATTATTATTTCAAACACACCCCATTCAATGACTTAACAATAATTGGCCTAGAAACCCAAGACAGAATGACACTTCCCGACGGAAATTCTTGGCACGTTAGAATTGATAAGCTAGGATTCGACAGCGAAGGAAATTATTATGTATGTGACTATAAAACCAATTCTCGAATGAAAGCGCAAAGCGAAGCGGACAGCGATAGACAACTGGCAATGTATTCCATTTGGGTAAGAAACAAATTCAAAGACGCTAGAAGAGTAATTCTAAGATGGCACATGCTAGCCTTCAATTCCGATGTGGACTCAAGCAGAACCGATAAAGAATTAAATCATCTACAAAACGAAATCGTTGAAAAAATAAAAGAAATTGAGTCAGCTACTCAGTTTCCAACAAACAAAACAGCCCTTTGTAATTATTGTGTATTCAAAGACATATGCCCAGTATTCGGCCACAAAACTATGACCGAAGAACAAACTTCACTTAGTAAATTCAAAAAAGAAGACGGAACCAGAATGGTTGATGAATATGCAAAAATAGTCAACGAAAGAAAAGCGCTAGAAGAAAAAGAAGAAAAACTAAAAGAAGACTTAATCGAATTTGCAAAAGAGTTTGAACTAGAAAATATTTATGGAAACGACATGATAGTATCAGTTAAGGGATTCAATAAAGTCGTAATGCCCGAAGACAAAACCAAGCTCATCGCCAAGTTAAAAGAAATTGGTCTGTATGAAGAATTAACTAGTATTAACTTTATGAAACTGCAGTCCATGGTGAAAAAAGGAGAACTTAGTGATTCTATCAAAGACATGCTTGGAGTTATGAAAAACTGGCGAGTAGGACTCGCAAAAAAGAAAGACTAATGTTATAAAAAATATTGCCTAAGCACTCTTTTCCCCGATATCCACCCTATTATATATATGCCCCTTAAAGAATGTGAAAGTGGAGAAAATCCATTGCTACATACTCTGTCTTTCGCCCCAGCTATTAGACAAGACCTAAAAGCCTCATCTCTTTTCTCCTTGCTGGCTACAACATAGCCCACCCTTTCTCTCACTGGCATTCTATCATCTTCCATAAAAAACATAGTCTAAATCCATTTTAAAAAACTATCTAAATAGAATACTTCAAAATAAAAAAATAAAAATTGGATAAATTAACTGTAGATTAATTATTTATTAAAACAATCTCTACAATAAACTGGCTTTTCGCCTGTTGGCTTGAACGGCACTTCACAATTCTTACCACAGTCTGCACATTTTGTCTTGTGCATTTCTCTTGGCCTGCTATTTCTATTATCAAATCTTCTGTTTCCACCAAATCCTCCTCGGTTTCCGCCCCGATTTCCATCTCGTCCACCAAAGCTTCTCTGAGGTCTGTTCTTTTTGAAACAATCTGAACATCTAACTGGCTTGCCTTGCGTAGGCTTAAAAGGCACTTTACAGCTCGCGCCACAGTCAGAACAAGTTGCATCAAACATATCTTTTTCTTCCATTTTTTCTATTTTCCTCCGTGTAATTGACATAAACTAAAATCCTATTCATGCTTTAAACTAAAGCGAGATTTGGGTATATAGGTCTATGGGTGAGGATGGATTTGGAGTGGGAAGGGCCTATGTGCCTTGGGGGTTTAATATAATGGGAATATTTAAATACTACCCACCTATAAAATATTATGAAAGAGAATTCTAAAAAAGATATTATCTTAGATTACATAAAGAAACACCCCAAGACAACCTACTCTAGTATCCGGAAAGATACAAAATTGCATCCGGAAAGATATTTTGAGGGATTATACGAAGCGTTTAAACAAGCGGGAATTCAGCCCCCAAGAACATTTCAAAGAAAAACTAAAGAAGAAAAAAGAAAACTAGTAATCGACTATATAAAAAAACATCCCAATGCAGGAGGACAAACAATAGCAAGAGACACAAAAATAAATTTATTTTCTGTATTTAAGAACACAAAGGATGCATTTGGGCAAGCTGGAATTAAATATACTAGGCAAAGTACGGCTAGAAAAAAAGAGGAAATAGAAAGGGAGATTATTAGACTAATAAGAATAAATAACCTAATCACAAATGATGAAATTCAAAAAAAATTAAATATAAGATATTATCCCCACTTAAAAAACATAGAAAAACTGTGCAAGAAACATAACTTAAAAAGAATTAAAAGATATGAATTAAAAGTCAATAAGAAAAAATTAAAAATCATAGAGTTCATTAAAAAAAATAATATAGCCACCCAAAGAGAAATTAATAGGAGATTTGGAACAAAGGTTCAGGATATTTTTGAAGGAGGAATTTTTGAAGCATATAAATTAGCAGAAGTAGAATATCCCTTTGATAGAATAAAATTTCATGGGATTGCCCTAAAAGAAATAAGAGAAAGAGCAAAGAACTTTGAAGAAAAAGTCGCTATAAAGCTAACAGGATATGGAACCGTAAATCGATTGGTAAAAACTAAAACTGGAATTGCTGACATTATTCTTGAACGGAAGGGGAGAAAAATCCCTATTGAAGTAAAAGATTATCGAAGAAAAGACATTTCAATAACTCAAGTAAAGCAGCTTAATAGATATATGAATGATGTCGGGGAAACTATTGGAATTTTAATATGTTATCAAAAACCAAAAAAAGATAGGTTTATAATTGGAAAAAATAAGTTATTTATACTGGAAGTTTCCGAAATAGATAAAATAAGGAAGCTAATCTAGGGGTACATAGTCCATCGGTAAGACATTCGGCTCCAACCCGAAAAAGGGGGGTTCAACTCCTCCTGTACCCATCTCTTACTCCCCCATCCAATAGTTTTATAAATTGAAATTTGCAGGTTTAATTATTATTTATTCACAAAAGTGAGTAGATAAGCCCCCTATAGCTCAACGGTAGAGCGCGTGGCTGTAGAAGTGCGCTGGACATGGTGCTATTTTGCACATAAGAATGAAAGCGTTTTAGTCCGTAACATACGGGTTTGTAATTGCAGACCCCGCGTTGTCCCAGTTCGATTCTGGGTGGGGGGATGAAATTCTTTTTGTCGACGCTGTTTTGTGTTTTTTGGTGAAAAGTTGCTGCGGGATCGAACAGATTTTTAGAGAATCTAATTGGACAAAAAGTTTGTGTAATGTATATATTAAAGAACAATAATCCTTAAATAATATTTATGCCCAAGATCTTTATGGGAAACCCCGATAGAGTAACTTTTAAGCCAAGATTTTATGCTGTAAGAACTCCGGAGGAACAAGGAGAAATAGCTAAAGGTCTAGAGAGGCTAAGTAATATACTTGCTAATGAGGCCCAATCATTTCCTGGGGGTATGCCTGTTAATGTCTGGAGTCTTCAGACAGGTTCGGAAGTTTACCCCGCACACAATCAAGTGGATAACTGGATGATTTACGCAGAAGACAAGGATTCTCCAGCCAGGGACAATTCTCCCATTCATTCATATGTGGCTAAAGGTTCAAAATTTGTTCGAATTACTCTTGGAGAAGATACTGGAAGATTAACTTCATTTAATTTTCACTATGAACCATTGGATGCAGCAGAATATGAAGAAATAATGAAGCGCGTTAGCAGTGAGAGAAAACAAGATGAGCGCTCTGCAGAATCTCAATAGCTTTTGATTGATTCTACTCCTAATCGAACACCTTTAATCCGTACCGGGTGGGGGGATGAAACTTTCGCTTGAGGTAGAACTGGGATATGT
>CAZAZO010000026.1:0-9520 GCA_964489675.1 Candidatus Woesearchaeota archaeon
GTTCGTACCTATAGGGCCTACCGTTTTCTGCCCACTGTTCGGTACCATCTTCACCTCTAGTTACTATGTTGCGAATGTCAAACAAATGCAAAGTACCCCTAAATCTTGCTACTGCATCGGTACCTGACTCTCCCGGTAGTACTCTAAGTTCTAGTCCATAAACTTGTAGTGCCTCATCATTGTATTCAAAAAACTCTACTACATCATCTCTAAACCTATCTCTGCTTGTATCTCGGGGCGGTGCTGGTGGTATGACTTCGCCTGTGTCACAACTGATCAATTCCCTATTTTCCGCTTCTTCTAGTTCAGTGGGTAAAAGTTCTTTTTTAGATTTTTTAAATCTGATATTTAGGTCAATTTTCTTTCCAGAGTTTTTACTTGTTACTCTTATCTTGTATCTCTTGTTCCATATCGCGTCGGCAGATGGTGCGTTTCCAATATCAACTTTGTCAATATCTGGAACTGTTAGTGCGAAATCTCTAGATTCCATATCTAGAGATTGGTTAAATTTTAGAGACCTCTGCATGAATGATGGCTCTATCTTGAGTGCTCTTTGGAATGTCATCTTTTCTTGTGCTTGCTCTAAGGGTACCATCTCGTATTCTTTCAAGTCCATGTATATACCATTAGCATAACTAACTATCCTGACTTTGTATACAGCAGATGGATTTGATATACCTATTTTGTCTATTGTCCTAAAGCAATAGTAGTAATCTTTGTTTGGTTCAAAATCTTCATCAAGAAACAGCAAGGTTCTTTGTTGTGTATCAACATTTTTAATGTAATCTGAATCTTTAAAGTCCAAGTAAGATTCTGGCGGCTTAGACATTCTAAGTATTTGATATTGAGCAGGTATAGAGTCTGACCTATATTTAAGAGGTCCTGATGCTGCTCCTTGGGCTTGTCTCATCTTGTTGAAAATAAGTTCGTCTGAAAGCAATATTCTAACTGGTAGTTCTTCTTTTTCTTCAAAATTAGTCTGTAGTAAGATTTGCATTTGATCATCTATGCCCTGAAATGGCAAAAAAGATACCTGTGGTGCAATAGGGGGCTGCTCCATAATATGGGCCATTAGTTGTGCAAATGGTGCTTCAATTATCTGAACTGCTGGTTCTGTCTCCACTGTGAACGGTATAGTGGTAAGAGTAGAGTCTGGATCTCTTCCCTGTGGGTTGTAGGAATACTTAGATCCCAGAACAAAATTTAAACTGTATATTCTGTAAACATATTTCTGACCTGGGTTTACTTGTGTATCGATAAAATCTATTGATAACACTTTATCACTATCCATAAAATAAAACTCTTGTACTGGCTCCGGATTAAATGTCTCTATTTCTTGACGTTCTCCTTGCGCGTTTTCTTCGATTGTTTTTATTATTTGATGTTTTGCAATCTTGTAACCTATAGCTTCTGATAATGCCTTTTTGCCTTGTATAATCTCCTTAAAAGATCTTAAATTATTTTGATTCAAAATTTGTTTTTCTATTTTATTTAAAAATATTTGTGACCTTATGGTATCTGTAAATCTTAAAAGTTCTGACTTGTCCCAGTGCTCATATTTAAGGGGATAAGATTGGTGATTTATGTTTTTGTAATAGCTAAGATTTTTGTTTTTTAGATCAGAAATTGTAGATGCAAATGCCGAACTAGATCCATAGAGAGGATCCTCTGTAGTTTCTAATTCAAATGATTTTAAAAACCTATCGTTCAGTAGGGGCTCTGAGAAAAAACTAGACGGATTGTCTGGTGAGTCAAACCTTTGTTCGTCTAGAATTTGAGAATATTGTTTCTTTGTTGTTTTGGTGGCACTGCATATTGCCTCCATAATGTGTTTATCCATCTGATATTCATCCAATAGAGTTGCAATCTTTCCTGCCTGCTGAGTGTTTATAGATATTTCAACATACTGGTTAAAGCTTTCCTTAAAAATTTCGTTAGCTGTCTTCATTTGTGATATAGAATCGCTAGTGAATTTTTGAACCTTGTCGTCGTAATTACAATACTCCAAATCTGAATTTTCATCCAACGAGTGAAAATATCTTCTGTATATACTTGCTAATTCTGTTTCTGGTGTATTTTCTTCCTTTTCGTAAAAGCCTACATTTACATTTAAAGACACAGAAGTAAACTGTGGTATGTCCATCTTGTTTAATTCTTTCTCATAAAATGGCTGTTCTGCAGAAAATACGCTGTCCATAAATTTGAACCTACCATCAGATGTCATACCACCGAAATAAGGAATGTTACAACGTGTTGGGTCAACTGTGCGGCGGACAGGATCAGATTCTGTTGGCAACGACAGATTGTCGTAAATTAAAGATAAATCTTCAAGAGTCTTAAAACGCAAACTCATATAAGTTGTGAATTTTTTAGTAGAAACATCATATTCTTCATCTGATGAACCAATTCGTGGGGGCAGATAACCAAAAAATACAGGAGTATATGTACCATTTGGAACTGACGTGTTGTAGTCAAAATCTGGAATGTTCACTGGTGCAAACCTCTCATATTGTCCGTTGTACCACGTCCACAAAAGTCTAAATGTGGTTCTGAAATAATCTACATACCTGTCTCGCTGCGATGCATTAAATGGCGCGTTGGGGTCTAGGCGTGGTGAAGACAGTAGATTTACTTTATACGCGATTGAGTTTATATCTGTGCCATCCCACATTTTTCTAGCTTCTTGGCTTGGTACTGATTGTCCAGAAAATATATTCGTAACGTCTGCAAAAATGTTTCTATTAAATATATTTATTTCTCTGTCACCCGTCGCTAGGGCACTATCGATAGTTCTCCATGGTACCAAAAATGGAGGCAGAACAATTTCGTTAGTCTCATCACCGGACGGTCCGCCACCGTCACAACCGGGGGCGTCCGGGTTTTCTTCACACTTATCAATTTGAACTGTCTGAAGAGGGCCACATGGATCAACTTGTGGATTTTCTGGTTCTGACATTATAGGCTCCTCTTATATAAGTATTGTGATTGTGTCATTTTTTTAATAACCTCCGACAATAGTCGATATTGAATTTTGACCAACTGTTGCAGTGGCATTAGCGTTGACCTGAGCGTTTTGTGAGGATCGTCTACCTCTGTCGCGGTTACGGCCGGCGCGAGGAGGGCGTGAGCCGGCGCCTGGGACATCATTTGCATTTGGTACGCGGGTTGCCTGGAAAGCGTTTCCTGATGCTGCAGCAGCTCCTGAGATTTGGTTTCCGGTTGATGTTGGCGCCAACTCAGACTTGTTTATTTCTGTTACATTGTTTGAGGCTCTTTGGTTACCAGAATTCTGAACTACGACCGTAATGTTTTCGCCTGGCTGACTTGCAACATTCTCTGGTGTCATCTCTACAAGTCCTCCATTGTTTGATGACTCATCTAGAATAAATAAAGTGCCCGAGTTTGATTGTGCAATCGTTTCACCAGATGAGTTAGAGTTTGAAACAGCTTGGGCTACGTCTATGCCAACTGCAGAAGAAACTAGATCTTTTGTTTGTTGTCCCTGTATTGTTTCATTTTCTAACCAAGTCTGATCATTTGTGTACTCATCACTGGTCGCAGCTAGAGATTGTTCATTCGTTTGTGAAAGGCCAAAAGTATCTTCGTCTACCTTTTGAGTTGATATGTTCATATTAAGATCCGCGGTGGAGATGGCAAACGTATCCTGGTCAAAATTATTGATAACTATACCTGCTTGCCACGTAGCTTGAGTAAGTGGTTCGTTAAACTCAACATTTTGAGCTAAAGATAATTCAGGAGGAGTGTCTAACATAATGGTTAAATTATTTTCCAACACACCGGTTGCATCTTGTTCCAGTTGAAATATTGTTGCTACCTCCGTGTAGCTGGCCATTTCGGCTATCACATTTGCACTAGAGGGTACAAAACTACCACCAGAATTAGATTGCTGTTCAACTAATTCTGAATATGAAACTAAATCCACTAGACCGTATGATAACATTATGTCACCAGATTTGAAAGATTCTGCAATACCTGGTATCTTTTTATTTACATTTATGTACGATACTGATGTATTGCTTGGAGATTTTTCTCCGATACCGGAATAAGAATCGACTGATGAATCTAGTGAAACGTCTTTTACTTGATTGTTCGCATCAGTAGCCACAATCTTTCTATATGTTAACAATATATCTTGAGCTAAATTTAAAAACCTTTCAGCTGCCTCTAAATTACCTGACTGTACTGGTATTATTGACTTTGTTAATTGTGTTCTTAACTGGTTTCTGTTTTGTTCTGATACTATTCCTAGAAGCTCATACATATCAACAAACGCAGAAATTGCTGAAGATATCTGATTGTCATAATCTGCTATGGATCTTTGAGCAAAAATTGAAGAATACCGTTTTGCTGTAAAGTCATAATTTGGAATAAGGTTTTCATCTTCGTCTTCAAGCATTCCGTGTGCCTCTGCTATAAAAGCGTTAAATAATTTCATATCATTAGAAAGTCTATTAATATAATCTAAAAGATGTTTTTTCATCGTATCCTCTATTGTCATAATAATCCTATATGCATATTTTCCATAATTAACATTTCTAGCCAAATCATAATCTTTTATTTTTACTTTTTTTCGTTTCCCGCTGTCAACATCAGTAATACTAATTGTACTATCTTCAATTGCATATGTTTGTATAAATCTTTCACCTTCCTGAGTGCCTCTTACTATAAGGACCTCTTCTTCATCGGTGTCAAACATGTCATAGTCAGCTGTACCGATTACGTTATTTGAACGAGAACTGTTTGATACTCTAAATCTTTTTATTTGCAAATCTTTTATAACAAACAGTCTTAAAACTTTTCTGAGCGCATCTTGTTCTCCCGGGCCCGATATTCGACGTGACAATATCCTAGTTAAGTTTTCAATCAAAAAAGCATATTTTGATTTTGCCTTTATCATTTTCTCAAAATAAATTGTAAATGATGTATCGTGACTTGTGTCTTCACCTTCTAGTTGTGTCAAAAAATGAATTGAATTACCCACTATAGAAAAATCCGACCTTTCTGCTAAAAAATTATAATATTGTTCTCTTGTAGATTCAATGTTATTGGGATCAAATATTGAATCTAAATTTTGAGACATTTGTTCTTGAGCGGACATGGCAACCGAAGATACTATATTCTGCTCTGGGTCTCTGTACAAATTAGAGCTTGAAAAAGTTTTACCGATAAAAGATCTTTCATCTGCCCATGGAGAATTATAATTTGAATCAAGCGCTGAAATCAAATCTGCAGATCCATTGAAAGGGTTTTCTGGTGTGAACAACAAATCTTCAATCAGGAAATTAGCGATAACTTTTCTATAATTAATTGTAACCTCCCTAAGGGTTCTAGTTTCTTCATTCATCGATGATCTTGGGCCTTCCATATAACCTGTGTATTCATCTGGACCGTCACCGTCGTGGTAATGATAAACTCCATGATACGGTGTACCATCTTCATACACCAATGTTGTACTTGTCTCTGGTACTCTTATTTGTCCTGTCGGGGATATTTCTAATAGCTTTTCTTTCTTGAAATTTCCACCTAATTTTATCATCTCGCTTATACTCTGCTGATGCGCATCTAAATTAAAGTCCTCGATCATTTTTGCAACGTCTAGATGACTAAAAGCATAAAGCTCAAGTTCTGATCTTGTTAGATCTACCCGCGTTACATAACTCATAGGAATGGTCACTGAAAAATTTAAATCTTGTAAGTTTCCAGAATTCAAATCTAGTGCAGACGTTGTAACAATATTGTCAGAGTCTATCTGTATAACCTCTGATAGAGAAACAGTTTTTGTTGAAAACAAATTGACATTTTCTATAAATGAGAACCAATTTTCTCTACTTGCCGCGAGATTTATTCCCGAATCCATATCTTGAAGGATTCCTCCGGGCGCAAAGCTCTCTATTACATTATCAACTCTTGACTCTGGGGAATATAACAAAGATGCTCTAAGTGGAGAATTGAGACGTTTAGGTGCTAAGATAAAATAAAACCTTATATAGTCAGAAAAAACTTGTTCGTTTAACCAGAAGGGAGAATCACCGTCATCATGAGTTGTCACAAATGCATCAACTGTTACCTCTTGTCTATCTATAACAACCCTTCTGATGGTTATATATGGAAAAGCATCTGTAGCTAAGTGTGACATAATAATTTATTTTCTCAACTTGAGAAAAAGCTCCTATTTCTAAATCTTCTTGTGGGTACTGACTCAACGGATGAGTCTACCTTTATTTCGAAAAGTTTTGTGATCTCTTCTATATCTGCAATTTGCACAAATATGTCTTCTCCTTGTGCGTCTTTGTGTATTTCAAATATTTCAAATTCAAAATTTTCTTTTGTAAACGGTACAGACGTTTCCTCCAATACTATTGTTACATTTTCCGGTGTGTACTCAAGTGTTGAGTTATCCAAAAATTCTAATTTATCGTTAGTAAAGTCAAGCGTATAGGTCTCTGAGTCGTACAAACTGCCTGGATCATCTATAGTATTTCTGACATCTCTCACAACTTGGTGAACTGGCTCGAAATCAATTTGAGGTATTTGACCAGGAATTCCTGATTGTGTTAAAAAATATTCTCCGGATCCATGGTTATGTATCTCTGCTTCGAGCGCCGATAGGTTGAACATTGGAGGCACTTGACTACCAGCATTAATGTCACCAAGAGGATAAACAAGTAATTTTTCCTTTTCTGTGGTGTTTACACTATGTTTAATTTCTTTAAATAAGTCAGCGAGACCGGACTCAATATCTTTAGTCTCTTGGTCAAACTTTTCTTCCAAACTTGTAACATTATATTGTACGTCAAGTCTTATAGAATCCTTTATTCTTGTTTGAATATTGTTCTGGTGTTCATCTCCGGGGCCATAATTGCCGTCATATATTATATCATCATCAAAAAATTGATAATATTCTGGCTTGAAATTGCCTTTTGACAAAAGCCTCTTTCCAAATTGGGTAAGTTCTATTTTTATGACTTCTTCTTTTTTATTTATAAAAGACATATATATTAACTCCTACCAAAAGGTGGCACGCTACTGAGATCATCTGATGCCTCTACTTGTCTAAAATTTACACCATTAAAAAAGTCCACCTTGCTCTCAAACTTAACTAGTTCTACGATGGAAAAGAAATCATATGGCCAGTTGTAACTGTAGTTTTGGTTTTCAAGTTCTTTTGTTGGCTGAAATGACGATTCTTCAATTCGCGTTGACTCTCTTCTAAGTGTTGGTAACGAATCTCTCTTAACTTCTGCTAAGTCAAAGGAGGCTCTCTGTTTGACTTTGAAGATCAACCATCTAACTCTATCGGACCCCAAGAAGCTTTCTGCTGAAAACGGACACAGCCTTTCATCTAGGAAGTTTGATACATACTGTAAGTCCTGAACTTGACCTGCTATTTTACTTTGTAAATTAACTGTCGAGTATCTAAGTTTAGCCGCGGATGTCTTGCTTTGCGGAGAGAGATTTTGCCAAATATTTCTTAAATCCTCTTTGGTAAACTCGGCGTTGAATTGAAATACGTACATCATTGGTTTTATAGAATTATTCATGACCGACCCACCAGAAGAAATATAATCGAATTGCGGTGGAATTATAAATTTTTCCATCATTCTCATTTGATATGCAGCAGAAGCTATGGGGTTCTGTCCTGGATTATTAAAGAAATCGTGATATTCTCTTTGTGCTGTTGTTTTCTCGCCGTTGCCAATGTTTGGGCTAGACAATATTGTTTCTAAAGCATCCTTCTTTTCTACATTTAAAGCGTACGCTCTTTCAAGGATGTGACTCTTTATATTAAAAAACTCTACACTACCACCCTCTGCTTTTGGCTCAACAAAAGGTATAGCGATGACTGCTTCTGATACCACTTTTCTATCTGCTAGTCGGCCTACCGAGATGGAAGTATTGCCTTTGTCAGGCTCGAAACCCACTTTCTTGGAGAGTTGGTTTTCAGGGCCAACATCCGGAGATGTCTCTACTGATATTGTGTACCCTTCTTCCTCAGATAAAGGCAGTCTACCGTACTGATGCCACATACCAATTGAGGACGTTAAATATGTACCGGTTGTTTCGTCTTTAGGAGATTCAAAAATCTCAAAATTATAATAATTTTCCCACCTTCTCTTTTGCCAAAGATTATTTCCGCTGACACTAGAGACTGTGTTGTTATTGAGATTTAGCGCGTCGGTTGATGCATCAATAAAATTAAGTACCGGAGTTTCCCATTTGGGTTGAATTACCCACCTGTATCTTTCTATTCTGTTTTGGTCTGATGGGCGATCACCAGGTAAATTATATACAACAAACTTCTTTAAATCTAGTGATGCACTGATGGCCATAGCTTGTTGATAATTGGTATTATCTGAAGCGTTGCTTGGAGTTTCTGCAAAATTATAATAAGTGTATGTAGAATTGTCCAGTATTTCCTGTAATCCATAGTGTCTACTTTCGTTCGCAGCAGGTGTAAAAGATATTTCAACATAAGGCTCCGAACCAGGATCTAAATAAGGTGGCACAAATGGTGCATAACCGTGCGAATCATCCACATTTACAGATGAAGTTTGATATACCGAAGTGGTAGTTGTGGCGTTACCTCCAGTAAATGACTCTGCTACATTAACAAAACTACTCATACCAGATGGAGACAAAGGAGTGTTTCCGGCGGCGCCAATGGACTTTTGAGTAAATGTTAGCGTACGTAGATTAGTAAGGAAAAACGGTTCACTAACACTAGCTGAAATATCAAACTGGGTACCGTCGGGATTGGGCCCTGTACCGCTATTCGGCACAACCGTGCTATAATAATTAACACCCGCCTGAATGAGATAGAGAAGGTTATGTACTTCCTGTGCTTTATCGGAATTCGACGTACCGGCGTTTTCAATGCTGGGTAAATCAATATATAGGTTTATACCTCCAGATGCAGAGTGGTGATATATATTTCCATAGTCTGCTGGATTTAATCCTGTACGATCAAGGACATCTGATGAGTCAAGTTGCATGTGGAGGAATTGAGTCGCAGTGGAACCTGTGCCAAAGCCGCTTGGGTCAAGCTTATTATGGTACTCCCAGGGTAGAAATCCATCAGCGCCAGCACTATTGAAAAGGCTTATTCTCATTTTCTGTCCAGTACTAGATGTTAAAGAGAAATGAGGCAAAGAGCTATAATCAGCCGCATCAGAACCCGTGGTTGGTGTTGTCATCGATGACCCTGTTACTTCAAATCCTTTCGGGGAAAAAAATGTCAGACCCATTATACTGGTTGATGTAGTATTACCGGTTATTGAGGCAACGGCTGATGCGGATGGAAAGGTTTCCGTCGTTATACTCGACCTTACAAAACTCAAATTACGGCCTTCATCGACGGGTGGGCCGAAAGCAGAGTGTCTATCATACATTCTAGTATTATTGTTCTTAACATAAACCCTCATCTTATACGCTTCACTTGCCTTTAAGTAAGGGTATACAGGTTCTGATTCTAACGTTGACAGCTTTTCGTCCTTTAAAA
>CAZAZO010000027.1:0-9487 GCA_964489675.1 Candidatus Woesearchaeota archaeon
AATCCATCATCCTCATCATACCAGTCTGCATTTTCACAATCACAAGATTCAGGTCCATCAATTATACAACCATTAGTACAAGCACCACTACTAACCAACCCCATTGCCCCGACCAAAAACACCCCCAATAAAACCAAAATCAACAACCTTTTCATTTTTTCCTTCTCTTCCTAGTTTTACCCTTATATTTATATAAACAATAAATCACTCCCACCAAAATAACTATTAATAATATTTTAAATAAGGTTCCAAACCAACCAATACCCCACCCCCCAGCCTCACTTGAATTTTCTAGACTCACCCCCTCGGTCGCATCAAGAACGAATGACGTATCTGCAGAAGATGCCAAGACAAAAGTTAATAAAAATATAAAACCAAAATACAATGCCACTCTCTTTCTCATATAAATCATTGCTATACAATCTTTATAAATATTGTTACACTCCCGTCCATATCCAAAATTAGAAATTAATTACTTCATTCACTATTTTTGGCGAGGGCAAATGCTAGCAACCAGCCCGAGAAACAAGGGCGGGTAGCGTAAGCGTAGTGGGTATATTATGAATGAATAAAATTAATTTGGGATGTGGCATACCCCCAACCCTACAAAAAATTATCCACCGGTCTAACCACAACAGAGCAACCAAGTTCTTCATTATTAAAATTATCCTTACACTTAATATAATAATTAGTATCCTTAACCCATTCTGTCATATGAACATTTTCTTTTCCTGTCGCTGTTAATAACTTTTCACCTTCATCCACCAAAAAGTCACAACCAGAAGTTGAAAACGAACAAATAGCGTCCCTTACTGTTACAACCTTTAGTAAATCATTATCCTCATAAACCCTTACCACCTCTGGCGCCGTTGTGTCTACGTCCACCTCAAAACTAGTTGTGTTCTCAGCAACATTTCCACCAGCATCCACACACTTAAAACTAATTGTATGACTTCCATCTTGTAAATATAATTTTTGAGTATGCACTCCGTCTTCTGTGTCTGTATCCTTAAACATTGTAAAATCATTCTCCAAGCCAGTTTGAGAGTAAAAACAAACAGCTCTGCCAGCCTCACACCCAAATGAAGTTTCTGCTCTAAGATTTACTTCCGCAGGATCCGCTCCGCTTCTAATGGTTGAATTCGGACCCAAGTTCTCCATCTTTAAAGGAAGGCTTCCCTTCAAGGAAAAGTCATAACTAGCATCATTGTCGTTTCCTTCCTCATCTTGACACCTTATATAAAATGGCGTATCCTCACTATTTATTCCTGAAAATGTTGCCGTACAAGGATAAACCATTAGCCTTCCAGTGTCAACCGCATTTCTTGAACAAGTCATCGAATATTGCATATCTGAAAAATCACTCCTATCTTGCTTATCCCATCTACAAGATGCTGGCTCATTTGTATAAAACACAACTTCTGCTGTGTCTTGGTCAGAAGCCACACAGCTACCAGTATTAACTGAAGAAGAAACCACTTGAGGCGGTGTCACATCTGGAGTCTCATCCACACAAAATTTAACTGCATATTCTGCATCATTTACATTTCCTTCCCCAGAGTTCGCATTCGCATTTCCATCCCTACATCTAATATAAACTTCCATTTCATTTCCATTCTGGATTTGAATTCCACCCGCCGATAAATTTTCTAAATCTTTAGAGTTTGGAACTGCCAAATACTCTGTATGAGAATCTGCGTAAATATTACTTCCTCCTATATAATAGGACATGTCCTCAAAGCTTGATGTGTGCCTAATATCTATTTTACACTGCGCAGGCTCACTAGTCCTAATTCCCCATTGAATAGAACTAAATGCAGGAAGACATTCTCCCTCGCTGGACTGTATTCTAAATCCGTAATCTGAAATTTCTGAATAAGTAAATCCTGTGCTTAAAACTTCTGAATTCGGAGAGATAATTGGCCCCTTCGCATCATTTTTTGACATATCGATACATTCAACCTGGTCAGTTCCTTCATTAACTATCCCACAAGTAGGCCCAAGTGACCGACATCTATACTCACTACAAGGAAGATCATCGTCTGAGCACTTATCACATTCATTTTGCCCAATTGGAGCCTGCCAAGGCTTACATTCAAATGTAATGGTTTCTGTTTTTGTATCTTCGTACGCATCTATATATGCAAAATAAGCCGCGGTAATACCAGCAGTAATTGCGAATGCTTTACTTCTTAGAATGGGAGTATTTAGTCCCCCTGGGCCAAATACTGAGTCTATAGTCCCATATGTCATAAAACCATACAAAGCTGCATTAAATATTGAATCGTCATATCTCTCATTCCCTCCAAAAACATCATTAAGATGTACCGACAACTCACCAATAGCGATTCCTCTTATTGCCGACTCAAGAACCCCGCCAATCATATCACCCGCAGCCCCCATAAAACCCCTTTCTTCTTTTAGCTTATTGAGCTCAATCTCTTTGCTTTTTAGTAGATCATATTCATCAGAGGCTTCATATTCCCGTAAGTTTTTGGCTGCCTCATTTTTTAGTCCCTCGAGTGCCGACAATTCAGATCTGGCCGAAGAAATCTGTAATTCGATCACCCTTATCTCTTCTTCTAGCCTTAAAATTTCTTTTGCCGTTGATGCGGGTGGATTTACCCCCTTATCTGTATATGCATCGAGATCCGTATTCTGCCTAGACAGCTCTTCCTCTAAGGATGATAAATATTCATTCGCTCCCTCAATAGCGCCCGATAGTGAATTATATTGATTTGATAAAGATATGTTCTCTGTCTTCAATTTTGCATAATTATTACCAATTAAATTAACTTCCCTCTGCAAATTATATATTTTCTGCCACCCCTTAGATCTTAATATAGGAGCAGTCACCAAATCTCCCAATTGATTTATTATAGAGTTTCCTTGTCGAGCAGTACTTCTAGCTTCATGGGCCACGCCCCTTGCATCCGCCTCAGCAGTCTGCCTACTCACCAATTCAAAAATAGCATTACCAGTAGCCGATAATAAACCACCCACCAAGCTCATTATATTAATTTTATTAATTGTATTTGGACTAAATCTAAACTCACTTCCATTAGCTGTTTTAGCAACATAACCATCCTCAGTAAATTTGCCCTGAAAATTAATATAACCACCACAGTCCCCCATAGCAACACAAACCTGATTAGCCTGCGCCACCCAGTCCCCTTCTAGCTTGCCATCTTCATCAACACAGGTTGGGTCTCCCACGATCTCCCAATCACATGTCTCTAGTCCTAGATCCCCACAACCAAGCTCTCTTTTCCACTCCACCGTACAAGTAGCACTAGCCTGAGCACATTGCCTTTGAGCTGAACCCGAATCCCAGAATTGCAGACCTGGTGGGAATTTTGGAACACATGTTCCGTCTTTTGACTCATTTCTGTCAGTAGTCGTATCAATCACTGTTAAATCCACATCATATTCTCCAGTTCCAGTTCCTGAGCCAACAATTGCTTTTCCTGTAATAACCGAAGCCATTAAAGCAAAGCCACTACTACCACTGCCAGTTGTTGTACCGTAATTGGATGGGCCAGGCGAGCTTCCAGTACCTCGAGAGTAAGACCTAGAATCACTAAAATTAATCCCCTCCACACTAGAATACCAAACACAGTCTCTAATATCATCATTTAAACAGTCCGCCTTCTTTTCCTGACTTGTACAATCCTGCCATAAATTTACTCTACATGCTGCCACATCAAATCCGTTATCTAAGGAATCATGAATACAAACTTCATTTCTATAGTCCGCACACCCCTCAGTTATTACCTCCCCATTCAAGCAAATTTCCCTAAAATGTCTTGACCCAACCGTGTCAGCACCTGAGCCTATTTTACCAACATAAACACACCAAGATTCTCCATTCTTTCTTGTATTACCATCCCTATCCTTACATGTTGTCGCCTGACAAAAATGATTCACGCCAGCCTCTCCAAAATTATTATCTTCCTCCGCACAAATTCCCCCCATTAAATAATCACAATTCCCACAGCTTTTACTGCCCGCAACCGGACTACAAACTTCATCGTCTTCAGCCACCCTTCCCTCATTATAAGATACCTCGCTGTTACTTGAATAAATATTTTCTTTATTACCACAAGAATCCTGCCAATACACTTTTCCCGCGTCACAAGCCGTCCTGTATTGCTTTTCACAATTCGTTCCAAGCTCATCTGCAGAACACAAGACATCAGCATAAAATTTTATACCAGAACTATCCGTCTCATTCAGTCCCAAAAATGATTCTTCTCCCCCGCAGCTCTGACGAGAAGTAAATTTACATGTTCTGTCCGGCCCCTGATCATAAACACACGCCCCCATTTGTGAACCTTGCGCTAAAAGAATACATGAAAATTCATCTTCAACATCTGTAAAATAGTCCGCCTGAACTCCAACAAAACTAGACAGCCTCGAACATCTAGTCTTTGATACAAATGCTGCCTGGTCTGAAATCACACAACAACCCAGTTGACATTGAGGAACTTGAGAGATGTCTTCTTTACTCCAAACCCCTCCATCTGCCTCACAAGTTGATTTTGGTGTATTCTGAACACAGTTTCCCTCCTTAGGATTATAACAAGTTCCAGTTTCACAATAAGAAGTTGATTCACAAGAAGTTGGAGCAGAAGAATAAGCAGAATTACAACTAGCAGGATCTGTATTTATACAAGTAGCACCCGAGACCGTTCTTTCACAACATGACGTTGCCTGAGAAAGTGAAGTCGTAGAAGAAGCGCTTGAAATTGAAATTAAATTAACAAATGCGAACATAGACAAAATCATCAACGATACCTGAGAAAGCGCCAATGCTTTTTGTTTATTCATTCTATTTAAGCTCCTTTTTTATTTTATTTACTACTTTTTTCAAATTTGGAACTTCAGTTTTAATAAAGTCCCACATAACTTCGGTATTGAACGCAAAATAATCATGACTTATGGTATTTCTAATTTCTTTTAGATACTTCCACTTTGCATTAGGATATTTTTTTAATAATTTTTTTGGCAATTTTTTTACAGACTCTCCAATAATCTGACAACGCATGCCTGTCGCATCAATAAGATTCAAATCTTTTCTAAACACATTAAAAGAAATTCCCTTCACAGACTTCTCTATTCTGCCAATTGATTCTATTAAATCATCAACATAAACTTCATATTCGAACATATTCTGCCTCCTTCTTTACATGCCTAAGCGCTGGCTTTAAATCTTCCTCTAGCACAAGATCTACTTTCCTTCTCAAAAGAGATTTTAACAAAAACAGTGCCCCCATATAATTTTTAAAAGTTTTTTTATCTAATGTTATTAATAGGTCTACGTCACTATTCCATCTAAAATTCCCCTTAGCGCAAGAGCCAAATAATCCGATTTTCCTAACCCCATACTTTCTCAACTCATCTCCATTGTCCTGTATTTTTTTAATTATTTTTTTCTTATTCATTTTATCTTAGATTCCATACCCCGGCGGATTAACATAACTTCTAACCGCAAATTGATATTTAATTTCCCTGTTTCTTATAGTATAAACAACAGTCCCGTCATCTAGCTTTGCTGTAGTAACTACCATATCTGGATAAAGAAGCTGTGACTGAACCAACTCGTATTCTCCATATGTTGTTTCAAACTTAACTATATTATTAGCAAGCATAATTACATCATAAATTTTAGTCTGAATATCAAACTCCAAATCTTGAGTTGTAATAGGATTAGAACCGTCACTAACGCTGACCGGGGCCACGACATCTAACTTAATTTTATCCTTTTGAAGCTCTGTTGTTACTTCGATATCTCCCTCAACCACATCATATCCCTGCCTTCTAAACTCTTCAACATAATTATTATAACACTGGCTAACTTTACTATTAATTCTTGCCTCAAAAGATTCTTTAAATTTCTCCTCTAAGAATGGCGCCTGAACAACACATGGCTTATAATACTCGTCGCTATAGCAAACATATGGAATCGCAATATTATTATAGGTCTTGTTAAAATATGCTCCCAAAAAACCTGCCGTAGGAGCCAAGTCTCCAACAATTTGGTCTGTTCCTTGTTTTATGCAATATTCAAAACTATCCGGCTGAGACGCCACTCTTTCTACACCTAAAATCTCTGGCTTAATAAAAAATATACTAGCCAAAACTGCAACTACCACCAAGATTCCTAAAATTATAAATATCGTCAACTGACCCCTTCTATTATTATACATGATTTTCTTAAGGAAGGGCAGTTTATAAAGATTATTGAGAGAGAAAGCCATTTACTTACCAGACTGCCTCCACTGCCCGTCGAAGAATAGCTTCCATCTTTTTGCATTTTCTTTAGATTTTGTTAAAAAAGCAACGGGTTTTTCATCCCACAGCACATTAAGAACATAATCTTCAAAAATAAATATACCCGTTGGAAATTCTTGTTTTGTATAACGAACATCAACTAACCGAAGCTCCTTTGAATAATATTCTTGAAAAATCTTTTTCCATTTTATATTTGGCAAAGTTTTTACTCTTATTCTCATAGAAAGTCTTTTTTGGAAAACTTGCTGCCAAAATAACTTTAACTCTTCTGTTCCAAGCTGCTCTCCTATCGGAAAAACATAATATTCCGAACCTTTTCCAATGCAGTCATACATTTCAAAAAAAGCACTCTTAATAGCCTTAATGCCCTCATAAACCCTTGTCTGATATTCTGGCTCTTCTTTCTCTTGTAATTTTTGAAGTTGCGCTACTTCTTTTTGCAAAGCATCCTTTCTATTTTCAAAAAAACTCATTAAATTATTAGGATTAGTTGCCTGAAAATGCTTAATCTTACCCTTAACAACAAAAGTCACCAAGCCCCTTTTGATTAACTTCTCAAGTGTCTCGTATATCTTAGCATTTTGAACACCCGACTCTTTTACTAATTTTCCAGTTGTAGTTGAACCTATTTTTAACAACGCTTTATACACTGCAATTTCTCTTTGCGAAAGACCAATTTCTGACAAAATATCCATATCTAAAAAAAGATTAACTAATTTATAAAACTTACTACTGTCAGTAGGGGTAAATAAGATATAAAAGAAAAATTTGACCTCTTAAACGATGAAGAAACGACTTCCAGGTACAAATGACCTCTTAAAAAAACTAAAATCATTAGGATTAGAAATTGATTTAGTTTTTGACAGCAGCTATGGATATGGCATGTACCAAACACTAATAATGGCTTGGCAAACATCTCCTACGATATATGATATGAACACATATGAACAAACGAAGAGTGATTTGCTCCATGGTCGAAGATACACTTTTACACGACTTAAAGAACGCATTACTTCATTTTCTCAAGGCACAGTGAATGGTTCTTTTTATTTTCTTGATAAACATGAAACTCCTGAAAGCCTAGCGGGCCTTTATGATAATTTTGCAAAAATTGAATCACACCTATCTGGAGTCTCTAAAAAGATTCAAGGATTAAAGGGTAGGAATTTTTCTGAGGTAGGAATTTCTGACTTTCCCAAGGAAGAAGATTTGCCCCACAGATTTTCTGCCTTAAATAGCAAAAACCCCACGATAGAAAGCTTTTATGGGATCGATACCTCTTTCCCCACACTATTGGAAAAAATTAAAATCGGAGAGATAGTTTCTGCAAAAAAAATGAACTGGCTAAGAAAAGACTATCCAGAACATGAGATAGACGAATCTCCAAGGATTGAACCATTTGAACATGAGGTTAAAATAAGAATTGTTCTAAATGATATTAAACCTTCAGATAAAAAAGATTGGTCCAATTATAACCTAGGACTCAGTTTAATAGACCCTATCTTTAGAAAAATGGTTAGGGGGTTAAAATGACAAAGCAACCCATAGCCCCCGTTAAATATAAAGAAGGAATAAGAAAAAGTGAAAGATTTTTAGATTTGGTTGAACAGGGTATCAGATATCATTTTGGTGAAGAAATTCTTAAATTGAAAAAACCTGTTTTCAATGGGGGTAATGCAAACGGACATTATGATCCAGAATGTGGTTCTTATTACCATTTCATGAATAACATCCACTTTAAAAGAAATCCCAAAGAAGATTGGCAAGCAATTTATTGGGGAATACAGTGTAATGTTGAAGTTCCAAGTTCACTTAAGGAAATGCTAACCCTTTCTCAAAAAGTGAGATACACTGGCAGAATTTCTATTGGCGCAAGCGAATATTCAGATTTTTGTGGACGCCCTAATTTTGATACTTTGAAAACTAGGGATTTTAAGGGTGTTTCTGAATATTGGAGCACTGGAAACAAGATATTTTATGAAGGAGAAAGCAACCGAGACGTTTCTCCAATAATTGGCACAAATTTTGAAGAAGCTCTAAGAATTATGCTTGAGTTTTACGGAAGGAAATTTAGATTAGAAGGAGCATTTTATGCCGGATATAGAGATAAGGATAAGGGAGCTGGCTTAAAGTTCATGAGTTAAAGAATCCTTTCGCAATGTTTAAATAATCCAAAACCATAAATATTTCGTGAAAGATAAAGCTTTCAAGTTTTATAATTCACTCAAGGTGATAAAAATGAAAAAGTAACCTGCGGGTTTCGTGCTTCATTTTAGAGGAAACAAAAATGAAAAAGAGAGAGTGGACACGTGTACAAATTGTATTTATAATTCCGTTAACACTATTTTTTAGCACAATTTGTCTAGGCGCCTCCATGTATACTGCGCTTGAAGGATGGAGCTATATAGACGCTGTTTACTTTGCAGTATCAACTGCAACAACTTTAGGCTATGGAGATTTTGTCCCACAAACAATTCCCGGAAAGCTATTTACGATTATATACGCATTTATAATCATCAGCCTAGCCCTTTATTTCTTTACCTTAGTTGGAAAATATTTTATTATGGAAGGTAAAAGACGAGAATTAGTTAGAAACGGAAGGATAAAACACAATAAGGGGATTAGGAAGGTTAAAGTATGATTGTCTCTGAAGTTATGAATAGGGTGGCCACCATCAATTCCAATGTTACCCTGCAACATGCAGCCAAAATTATGTCTAGAGAAGGAATTGGAAGCCTTGTTTTAATGAGAAATGGACGAGCGAGGGGAATAATAACCGAAAGAGACATTGTAAAAAACGTTGATAAGCTAAACAGAAAAATTAGTATTGTCATGTCTAAAAAATTAATTACGATAGGACAATGGGCCGAATTAGAAGACGTAGCAGATGTTATGAAAAAAAATGGAATCAAAAGAGTGCTGGTGAGGGGTACTGATAAAAAAAGAAAGATTATTGGGATCATTACCTCAACTGACTTGATTGCTAACGCTGATCTACTCAATCAAGATTTGGAGTTGATGTAGGAATTTTAAAAAACCACTAAGCCCTAAAACACCCTCACCCCCCCAGTCTCCCACCACTCATCCATATAATCTCTAAAACATCCTGGCTCTCTTAGCCTCCCCACTACTCATCCCAAGCCCCCTCAAAAAACTCTCCACCCCCTTATCATCCTCACTTTTAGAAAATAAC
>CAZAZO010000028.1:0-7407 GCA_964489675.1 Candidatus Woesearchaeota archaeon
TCCAGAATTAATTTTCTTTTTTATTTCTTCAGAATATTTTGATAATTTGAAAAAATAATTCTTCTCTGCTATTCTTTGTATATCCAACTTTGGATGATTGGGACATTTTCCGTCTACAAGATCTTTTTCTGTCACAAATCTTTCACATCCA
Source organism: Candidatus Woesearchaeota archaeon (assembly GCA_964489675.1). Classification (GTDB taxonomy): domain Archaea; phylum Nanobdellota; class Nanobdellia; order Pacearchaeales; family GW2011-AR1; genus JAGVXH01. The sequence goes on from CAZAZO010000028.1 coordinate 152, forward strand.
GAACAATAATTTCCCTCATATTCTTTTTCGTAGATATCCCCCTTTTCTTTTAGAAGATTCCACATCTTTACAACACCTGGCCAATGCTCTTCTTTATTCGTAGTTCTTATAAAATTATCATTTGAAATATCAAGTTTTTTTAATAACTCTTTAAAATATTTCGCATTTCTGTCAATAAATTTTTGAGGAGCTAGGCCTTCTTTTTTTGCAGTTTGATAATTTTTAGTTCCATGCTCATCAGTACCCGTTAGAAAAAAAACATCTCTACCTCTGAAACGATTCCATCTGGCTAAAACATCTGCTTGCACGAACTCTAACGCATGACCAATATGTGGAGCCGCATTTGCGTAAGGAATCGTTGTCGTCACATAAAACTTATCTTTCTTTGCCATAAATTGACTAGAAAATGGGATTATTTAAACTTAATCGATTAACCTAGTTCCACCAACTAATTTCCAAACTTCACATTTCTCCTGAAGAACACCCAACCTTTTAGATTTTTCACAAACAGAAACATATGTCGCATATTCTTGCAAATTACCACCAGACGACTCAAATAACACCACGCAGTCCAAAGAAGGACAAACAATATCACCGTCGACAATAGTACCATTTGGCAAGGGATAGACCCGAAATGCCTTCAAAGAGTCTAGTGGGAAAAACATCTTATATTCATCTCCATAATTGGAAAACACAAACAATTTATCTTTATCTAGACAATTTTGACATTGTCCATTAAAGCTAAGCTCCGTCATTTCTGGGATTGTTGATAAAAAAGTTATTGCCTTTTTTGTTTTCAAGTCCTGAGCCCCTTCGCTAATGCCACCAACAGAAACCCTCAAAATAAACAGACCTGCAAATGCAAAGAAAATAAAAATAGCTATTATCATAAAAGCCATTTGCTGAATTTGAAACTGCCCGCGGTTCCCCACAGAGACCCTCCCTCCTCCTTGGCACCCAAATCTATTCTTTTTTATCACCATAGACCACAAGATTCCTCTTCGTTTAATTCATTAATTTCCAAAACACTATCAGTATTAGAAGCAAAATCATCCTGAACATAAATTGGAAAGCTCAACCGAAACAATTCTAGATATGGAGTCAGTATGGTATGACATCCTCTAGCATTTGCAAGAGATGCTTTTTCTATAAGCATTTCTGCTATTTTTCCACCACGATACATCAGCCTTTTTACATTACAGTCATAATTTTGCATATCAGATATTACTGCCGCAAGAAGTAAACTATCCGCATAATAAAATATCTCCCCAGCCTTAGTCACAGTGCCATAATCATAAATTGTCTCACATTTGTCATCAGAACACATGCCATCAACCAAAATATCACACCCATATGCATTAAAACAAACCGTCACCTGCTCACTACTACAATTATCAAAAGATATACCGTTCAGCGACGAGTAATCTCTCTTTAACTTTTGAGGAGCATTCTTAAAACAATAATTATTTGACGTTAAAAAAATAAGATCCGCAATTTTATACGGATAGGCAAAAGACTTAGAATTAACCTCTAGCGCCTTAGATTCAGTATTACTATCTGAAAAAATATACTTATCCTTAACAATTATTTCTTCCCCGGTGCTCCACTCTCCACTCCCCCTATTCGACTTAGTAGAAATTTGAACCCTATTGTCTCCATACCCTGTCTCAAAACACCCAACAGACACATTCGTGGGATTCGATAAGCGAATTGTAGCCTTTATGCTCTCCACTGATCCCGCCTCCAATGTATCCAATTCGCTAATCAATGCCGCCGCCAACTTCGTATCTTGAACAATTCTTTCAGTGTCTATTGCCTTTGTGGCACCATATATCATTAAAAGAAGAATAGCGACCCCCGCCAATATCGCAAAAATCCAAACAAAACCAAACTCACCCCCTTTAGATTTCATATTAACCTAGCTCCACCAATCGTGAATAAACTGTCTTTTTTATTTGAATAGAATCTCCATTGTCAAAACACTTAGGATTTTCTGATTCTATAATCTTTGTTATATTTATTCCTACAATTTGCTTATTAGACAACTGCTTACACCCTTCTTTTTTATACACTATAAACATATTGTCCCCCGCCGACCATTGATCCGGCGCAGAAGTTGAGCCCGTAATTGAAGAATTTAAATCCACAAAACAAATCTTCTCAACGCTAGAGCCCAAATCAATTTCAAATTCTTGCAACGTTGAACTACTTATTCTTGCCTTATCTATTGAAGATTGCAAATCAGAAAAAAAGTCCCCAGTCTCAGCACACTGATTCAAATCTAAAAAAAAGCCTATAACTTTAAACGCAAAAAACACAAACACAATTATCAAAAATATAGAAAATAAAACTCCAAAGTTAAGTTGTATTTGCCCCTTCTTCATATTAATTTATATACGAGGTGAGGGTTTATAAAATGTTTGCTATAATATTATGCAACTGGGGCTTCCATCATTCCATACGCCACAGTATTCTCTATATTGAGGATAGTCTTTGAAGATAAATATCTCCCAGCATCAAAGACCACACGCCATAATTCACCAGCAAGATACCTTGATTTGGATTCATCACCATCTAAAAATGCCTGAGTAACCCTTCTTTGTCCTTCTGCCACATTTTCTCTAGCTTCCTCAGAATTTCTTGCCGGACACCTTATTTCATATTTCCTTTTCATCTTATTCTTTGTCCACCCTATCTCCAACTGCATATTCAGCTAAACGAGTCCACTGTCGCATATATCTTTCCGGATCATCTCTAAAGTCAATAGGGGTAACAGCTATAACATTCAAAACTCTTCCGTCGCGTCCTACCTCATGAGTTGATTCTACCAAACGACTACCAAAAACCAATCGATCTCCATAACAATCTACCGATGTTATCTTGCTATCCGACACAGTAGAAATAACCCCATACCTATCGCCATGAAACTTAGTTATATACATATTTACAGCCAATTTCTCGGCCTTCTCTCTTGTCAAATCCCTTGTTGGTATCAACTTCATCTTATTCTCCTAATATAATTCATCACTTATATCTCTTTCTCTAATATCTCTCTTCCAAAAAGGAAATTAGTAGCCCTTCGGGCTTCATGTTTTCTTCTAGATAGAAGAAAAAAGGGAATTAAAAAATAAAAATTCCTAAAATAAAAAATGTTTTTAGTAGTAGCTAGTTTCTACTTCTTCTACTTCTTTAGATCCTTTTCTAGTTGCAAGTACAATCAAAACCACTAAAAGCACTAAGAAGATAATTACAAGAGCCACTGTTAATGCAACGATTGCACCAGACATTGAGCTTCCTGAAACGTTTGCTGTATATACTACTTGTTTATTATCAGAAATAACACTAAATGTGTAATCTCCTCTAGCAGCAGAGTCAGCTGTCACTTCAACGCTAACAATCGCACTATCCCTCGGACCAACAACAACTATTGAAGGTACACGAACAGTTAAATCATCGCCTGAAACAGCTTGTAAATTATAAGTCTTTACGTTATCTGCAGTATTAACAATAACTAAGTCGTAAGTAACAGTTTCTCCAGCCTTTAATGTTTTTGCAGTTGCAGCAGGATAGAAGCTTGTGTCAACAGATCCGCCAACTCTAATAGAGCCAACTTCAGTTGTTTTTGCATCCTTGTTGTACGCCTTAACTTCGATGTCATAAACACCTGTTGCCGCGTCAGCTGGGATCTTCAAATAAACAACTTCAGATTCTGTATCTTCATTATCACAATTGTTACCACAGTTATCCATTGGGACTAAGTCGCCAACGTAAGCTCTTTGAGATACACCCAAAGAAGGAATTGAAACAGTAACATACACGTCGTCTTCAGTGTTATAACCTGTGTTTTTTACAACAACAGTTACCGGAACTGCTTGAGCAGCTGAAACACTAGTATCTAAGTCAACACTTAGAATTTCTATTGTGTGTGATTCTCTTTGCATACGAACTGTATAAGTTTCTTCAACAGAGCCAGTCATAGTCTTCAATCTAACATAAAGAGTATATTCTTCACTTAGATTCTTAGCTTCGTCTGGTAAAGATAGTGAAAGTGTCTTAACATAAGTCACTCCATCTTCAATGTCTGAGATCTTTGCATCAGCAGATACATCATCTCTGAAACCATACATTTCTACTTCTAATTCAACATTGCTAGCGTCCTGATTTGCTGTAAAGACAACCTTTACAGGAACAGTATCTCCCACCATACCTGCCATAACAGTTGAGCTTCCAAGTTCAACACCATTAAGGTCAACTGAGTCTACAGTAGCAAGAGCAGCTGCAAAATTAACTAAAAGTAAAGTTAGCACTGCAATAAAAGGAACTACAAAACTTGTTCTTTTCATTTTTACCATTTTAAAAATTTAATTAAACGAATCAGCCCAAAATACTATTTAAATGTTTGGGTTGTTGTAATTTTTTAATGACAAAAAACTTTATAAAGTATACATTCGTATACAAAGTATACTCAAAACTGAGGAATAACAAAATATGGCAATAACAACAATAAAATTACACAAAGAAACCAAAGAAAGAATCGACAAACTAAAAGACTCCCACAATGAAAGCTATGACGACTTATTAAAAAAGATTCTATATATTCTAAACAATACTCGAGAAAACCCCGAGAAGGGGAAGCGTATACTTCAGCAAATTGAAACCAGAAGAGAATTAATGCTAAAACAAGTAGCTGAACAAAAAGAAGAGGACGAAAAAGAAAAGGCTAAGAAAAAGAATTAATTAGATTGTACTGACTTATTATTAATCATTAAAAATATCAATATAAATAAAATTATAGCAGATACTGCCCCCAATATAATAAAAGTTATTGCTTTTAGGCCCAAGCTATTACCCCCAGCCTCTCTTGTACTCGTTGAATTAATTGTAATCTTATCTTTTATATCTCCAGAACATATTCCATCATTACAAACTAGATTTGTATCTATTGTCGACAGATTTTCATTTGAATTCGATAGTCCTTCAGGGCCACCCTCTGAATCTTGGCTCTCATTAGATACCTCATCACTTACATTCTCATCTTCGCCAGCAGAAGAACTAACAGAAACTGACTCAATAAAAAGATAATTTGCTCCACCAACAGTTAAATTAGATTGATCTACGCCGCTGCCAATAATTGCCCTACCTGAAAAATCATAGGTACCTTCAGAATCTTCTGTAATCACATCATAGCTTAACTTTGATAAATTCCCAATAGAAAGCTCAAGCCACCTAACCGTACTACCAACAACCCCCCCATTGTTACTCACATTAGAGATTATAAATCCACTCGGAACAGTTTCTTCAATAATGAAATAATCTTCAGATATATTTAATATAAGCTCTATGGTTATCTTGTCCCCAATAGAAACGTTATTGGGAAGTACTCTTTCTATTGATGCCGCAGAAACAACAAGCGAACCAAAGACTATCGCCAATAACGCCAAAAATACAATCCCCCTTTTTTTAGTTACCACAATTCTTGTATATTCTAGCCCTCCTAACTATCTCATTTAAACTTATATTTCCTAAATAATACGATATTACTGAGGCTGCAATTTCATCCATGGTATCATAATTTAAGACATCTGGCTCTGCGCAAATTTCATTCTCACAAATACCATTAACACAAGCTAAGCCATTCCCACAAGAAGAACCGCAAGAACCGCAATTATTACTATCATCTAATAAATTCACCTCACAAGAATCAGTCGTATTTAAATTACAATTAGCCATTCCAGTCCCACAAACATCACAAGGGGGTTCCACAGTAGAGCACACTTTGGTTTGACCACAGATTGTTGTAGTAAAAACACATTGAGTGTCAACACATTCTCCACCTTGACAAACCCTATCTACATGTTCTGGATAATCTATATAATTATTATTTCCTGCTCCGCTACAAAAATCATATGAACAAAATGCTGACCCGCAGACTGTCCCATCGTCCTGGAAAGTACAATCATCCTGCCTAAAAATAAATGCATTCTCTTCCCCCAAGGTTTCCTGGGTCTCGCTTTGAGTTTCAAATAGAAACTCTCCCGAAAAATTAACTTCTCCGATCACATCTTCTGAACTTAAAACATAATAATGAACATATTCTCCCTCTACAACATTATCAATTACCAACCACTTAATCTTACCCTGTTCAGCCATGGAGCCCTGGCCCGGATCCACAACCACCAACCCCTCTGGGACAACTTCCTCAATGCCATATAACTCATCCTCTGAATTTACAAATGCAGTCAAAACAACTGTTATATTTTCTCCCGCCAAAACATTTTCCACACTAATATTTCTTAATACATATGAATCACCTTCAACTACAGCCCATCCAGTCAAGTAAATTCCAAAATAAATTAAAACAGATACTGCTATTATCCCTACTATAAAAATTATAAATTTATTCTTCATCTTATGATTTTAAGGATTGCACCTTTTAAATAGTTTAACTCTCAACATAATCTCTTCTAAATTCAAGTCTCCAAGTCCCCACTTTAATAATTCAGAACCTATCTCATCTTGATCATACCTTTCTTGATGCTTAGTACAAAAGTCATCTGGATTTACCAATAGCTGACAATCATTCGGACAAGTCTCGACAGTTTCTCTGGCATCACACACACTATCATTATTACAATCTAAATCCACAATTACTTCTTGAAGAGTCTCACAACTATTAACTCTCTCTTGGTTGATCACGTCTAGCCCTATAAAACTCTCATTCGACAAATTAAAAACAATCTCAAGAGTACTTGGTCTAAAAATTATTATATTGGTCTTATTGTCACCATCAAGATCTAGTGCGATAGGGATATCATTTACTTCTCCAAATGTATATTGACCATAATTTTCCGATCCTGAATAATTATTTTCAGGCCTTAGATAATCTGGCTCTGCATCGCTAAATCGTATCCACCAATTACCATTTGAGGGATTAAAAAATGCCATATCTGTTTTTCCGTCTCCATCATAGTCTGCTGGGGTCAATGCCATATTGGAATTTCCCCATAAAAAACTCTTTGTAAAACTGCCAGAGTCATTCACGAATCTTATGAACCATTCTCCAGTCGAGGGCCTAAAAACTGCTATGTTTGTCTTTCCGTCTCCATCATAGTCTGCAGGAATTGGCACATCATTAGTTGTTCCATATTGGAATTTTGTTGTTGAACCATTTTCCAGTCTTATATACCACTCTTGTGTTCCTGGCCTAAAAACTGCTATGTTTGTCTTTCCGTCTCCATCATAGTCTGCAGGAATTG
>CAZAZO010000028.1:7507-9468 GCA_964489675.1 Candidatus Woesearchaeota archaeon
GCACATCATTAGTTGTTCCATATTTTTGTTTAGCGTATCCTTCTCCACACTTACTAAACCAATACCCATCATCCCTGAAAAGAGTAAATTTTTCCGCCATCCCCCTATATATCTGAGGAACAACGCTAAACTTATACCTATTATAATCTGAATCTTTTGCAAAATTTAAATAGGAATACAATATTGGCTTTGGTTCTTCTCCTTCATCTGGAGAAGTTACTATTCCATATCCCCTTTCTACCACACCGCCCCAAGAAGAATAAGGATCGTCATAAAGCCTAAACCAAGATACCCCCCAAATCCAAGGCATATCATTTCTAAAATAATTTAAAACATCCGTTGTTTTTGCCGCATTTGCCTCTTTTGTTCCATGGCCCGTATTACTAAATCCAACCTCTGAGAAAAACACAGGAACTCCGTCATCTCCATGTCGCTTGGCAATATCATATATATCTAACTGCTCCTGTTTCCATTCATCACCCCAACTCCAAAGCATATATGGGTGCCAAGCTAGACCATCAAAAAAATCCCTTGGATCCGTAGTCCCCCAGCGACCTGTCTCAATTTCAATATACATCTTTTCCAAAAAATTATTTATTCCATGCCTCGGAGCAAGTCCTGGACCAAAAACAAATGCATCTGGATTACCCTCATTAATTCCTTTCTTTGCATGGTATAACATATCCACCATAATCTGTGCTCTTTCATCAATTGGAATTTCACCATCATTAAAAGTATGTAGAAATATATGCATATTTGGCTCATTCCAAACTTCCCAATATTCCACTTCTGAAAAATATTCCGAAAAAACCCTCCAAGATTCTTGATATTTAAACAGAAAAGAACGGTAACTAGACCCCATGCTCAAATCTCTTCTAGGAACAGACATCCACTCATCTACCCCCGTTAAGTGTGGCCCAGTTGAACCTTCTTCCCCAACCATTATTATTCCCTTCTCCTTTAGTCTATTTGTCAATTCTTTATACCCAAAAGCCTCACAAGCCGCTGTATCAATTTTATCATAATCCAAAAGACATCCATGCTTATTAAACCAAACTCTATGGACTGTCGCATTAAATTCTTCTAACTTATTAACAGAATCTTCAATTGACCACCCATATTCATATTTCGACCAAACAATTGGCTCACCTATTCCCAATCTAAACGAAGAACAATCCTCTGGACAATTGTACTCTGTCTCAAGATTGTTACAAATCATATCATTATTACAATAATCTGTACTAGCAGTTAAAAATGGTACAACGCCAATTAAAAAAAGAACAAAAAACAAAACCTTTTTTCCCATACAATAACAAACATCGCCTCACTTATAAAATTAACTCAATTTAATAAGTCTCTATTTTTCTATACTTAACCCCACCGTTATTGTAAACCATATGGATTTGTCCCTCAGAGTCTGTCGCAATTGCACACTGCGAACCTGGACCAATATCTACAGTTGGACCAAACTTATCTTCACCCTCATGGGTTATGTATTTTAAATAGACGTGATTGTCACAATGAGTCCAACAAATAAATGCACCTCCACCCTGAGCAGGCGCCCACCCTTGCTGAATCCTTCCAACCGCCCCCCCATTCGCACTTTCTCCCGCAACACAAGAATCAATTATATGCAAACCATTAGTTGGGTATTTCATCGTCGCGCCATCCCATATATTAAGCGCCAATCCATTTAATGCCGTAGATAAATATGCAACCCCTGGTTTTTCATAATCTGTTCCAATACTAACATACGTATGGTCACTGTCAACCTGGTGTCTCGGATATGAAAAAGAATCAAACCAACATACTGGAGCACTCATAAGAGAATTTACATATTTTGCACAACCACACCTTCCAGTACACCCCCCAACTGATGTGTGAAAAATACCTGCCTGTCCATCTCGTTTTGCTATTCTAAATGCTATCTTTTCTCCGCCCGTACTTCCCGCATTAATTAT